>DATGXP010000866.1:0-5361 GCA_035298845.1 Chitinophagales bacterium | reverse complement strand
ACTGGTGCCCGATGCAAAACCGTTTTTCTCTATCAGCGCCACCTTCATGCCGCGCAGGGCCGCATCCAGTGCTATACCGCAGCCGGTAATGCCGCCGCCTATCACCAGCAGGTCGAACCGCTGTGACTGTAGCTGCTGTGTAAAATCTTTACGATGTAGGCTTGAGAAATTCATGAGCGGGCAAAAATATTCAAACTGTCGAAACGGTAGCCGGTATTAATACTCGGATTGATAAAACAAATAAGCTATTGCACTTGTTCCGGCTTAAAAAAGAAATCTTTGTAGTTCCGCATCAGGGTGCCAAATACATAATACTGCACCACGGCAAAATCCTTTCCGCCGTGTATCGAGGCATAAGAACGCTCCATATCCACCGTGCGCTCGTTGCCCTGCTCATCAAACTGGCTCTTGCTTCGTTTGTTTATAGGCATGTAATACATCTTTACCTCGTTTACCGAGTTATCTGTTTCGGTTACGGTAATAGTGCAGTAAGGAGGGTAGGCCATTATCGAATCCTTATAAGGGTTCTGGTTGTCGTATGCCTCTGCCGATATAGACCCATAAAAGCCAAGATACTGACGGATGTACTTCTGCTTATACTGCTCTGTTATCCTGAATTTCTCATCAGCCGGTGACAAAGCAAAGGAATCTGCTGCAACGCGCGTAATGGTAAAAGAATTTTCAGGCTCGCTTTTGTAATTCACAGTCAGCGATTTTATTTCCTCCGGCTTGTAGTTAAACACAACCTTAACCCTCCAGTTTTCTACGTCGGTTCCATAGCGGTGGGTCACATAGCCTTTTACATTAGGTATATAAACCATCTGCGGACGGCTGGCTGGTTTGCCATCAATTTCAAGAAGCATATAAGTGTAAAGGCCGTCTACACTAGGCCCGCCTACCCAATATGTTTTCAGCACATCGCCATCTTCATCAAAAATTTCTACGCGTATATGCTCTGCCATCAGATCGCGTATTACATTGTCGTGAGCAGCGGTGGGCACGGGGCAAAGCGATGTAATGCGGGTAACCGCCTCAAACAATTGCTTCACCAGGTCTTCGCGCGCTGCGTCTTTACCGTTTACCATCCACAATCCGCTCGATTTAGTAAGCTCTATTTTATTGTTTTTGGTATCAGTCAGTATTATTTTGGCTATATCTTCCTGGTCTTTTACAGCAAAGTTGCCTTCTTGTTCGTTGATGGTTCCACTGGTTTGTGTTTTAATAAACCAAACAGAGGCAACCGCCAGGGCAATTAATACGATTATATAAGGAAGGTATTTTTTCATATCAGAAAACGAATAAGAGAATTTTTTAGCACTGCATTGTCACCCGATTGTAAAAAAGAGAACCAGCAGGGGGCATAAATGCATTAATTTTACAAAAATGCGGACAACTTTAACCATCTTTTACATGCTGGTGGCGGGCCTATCTTTCTCCTGTTCACTGGCTTACAAATCCTTTTGCGAAACAAGTAATATACGCCAGGGCGATATGGTTATACGCGGGGTAATTACTGATAGTGTTACGCATGGTATCCGCCTGAAACTGATAAACACCATCCGCGGCACCGAAGCACGCGACACTGTTACCGTTTGGGATGCTACTGATATTGAGTGCAATGGCCCTTTTCCGCAGCGTACATCGCTAATGGGCGCTATTGGAGATACTATATTAGTAGCTATGAACCTGGTAGATAGCATAGCAGAGCCCTGGCAGGTTATTGGTGATTATTTATACCCCGATAATTTTGGATTCACGCCCCATCTGATAATTAGAGATGATACCCTCCTGGGTTTTATTTCAGGCAGCCAGATGGCACCAGAGCAATTTAATGTATGGAAAATGGATTTCAGCGATTGGCTAACTTACTGGAACACCCATGGCAACAGCTGCACTATGCTGGTGGGCATTAAAGAGGAAGATGAACTTCAGTTAACTTTGCTGCCAAATCCTGCGCAATCAACCCTGTACCTTCAAAATTCGAATAGCCACGTACCGGTTAAGATATTTGCACCCTCCGGAGTTATAGTAACTAACAGCATATTCGTAAACGGCCAGCTCGATATATCATCACTTGCTGCCGGCATATATTACGCCGAGATAACTATGGGCAATAAAACGCAGGTAAAGAAATTTGTAAAGGCAGGTTAGGTTACTTGCCTTTGCTCATTATTTTTTCAGAGAATTGAGAAAAATCGTTCACCGATTTCTCAAGATATTTCTTCCTATCAGGCGACAAGTTTAACTCATGCAGTGGGTTAAAATTCTTATCTACAAACTCAAAGGTTGGTTCGGCTGTATTGTGCCCTACCGGTGCATACATCCACTGGCCGGCGCGTTGCACAAAGCGCTTGTCGCCCTCTATAAAGGCTATCTGGTTGTATTTATACTTACTCATGGTTTGCTCCTCGTTGTTATACCAGTAGCTTTGCAGTATAGGCAGGTTGTTCTCTGTCTCGGTAAATAGTGTACCACCTTCGTTATCTAATCCGCAACGGTTCAATATTTCGTGGTGCATAAAACGCGAACTTACGTTATGCGTTTTTGTTTCGCCCTTCGGGTTCTCGTGGTCCAGCCAGAATAAAGGTACTTTATTGCCTCCGTCGGTTACATTGCTAAAGTGGTATTGCCAGCCCTGATCACCAAAGTTATCGCCGTGGTCGCTGCAAAACACTATCAGGTTGTCCTGGCCTTCATGCATTTCGCGGCAAAAATTGTTTACATCATCGCGTATCAGCTTCCAGGCCAGCTGCTGCTTGGTGCGCAACAGATCAAGGTCGGCTTGCTTAACTACACCTTTATCATTCTTCAAAAAACTTTGTGATAAAAAATGGAACAGAATTCTCCACTCATGAATTTTGCCCAGCAGGGTTTTGTTCATCAGTGTAAACGTATCGGCAATGTGGTAAGGGTAGTGTGTCTCCATCAGGTTGATGAACACAAACGCGCCCTGCCCTTTATCGTTGGTTTCTTTTATTAGTTGCTTAGCCTTGGCAAACGAATCGTGCGATGTTTTCTGTGCCCAGATGATGCCTTGTCTTAAATCTTCGCTGGCTTTATCAAAAAACTGGTCCTTGGGTTTCAATATCATTTTGCGCACGCGTGGCCTGTTAAGGGCAAGCACGGTTTGCAACAGCCATTTATGCTTGGTAGGGGTAAATTGCCAGGTGCGGTGTATTTCATCAAAGCCCTGTGCCACATTAAACAAGTCGGTAGTTACAATGTTGGCAGTAACCATCATCGCTTTATAATCAGCGGCTTTTAGCTTGGTAGCCAGCGATGGCACCTCGTTTTTAAACCAGCGGCTTTGCGATGTAGCACCATGCTGGTGGGGCATCATGCCCGAAAACATGCTGGTAGTTGCTGGCAGGGTCCAGCAGGCAGCAGAGCGGGCATTGGTAAACTGCGTTGCATTTTGCTCCAGGTAAGGAACACCGGGCCCGCTATCACGGTATACGGCATCGTAGCGCAGGCTATCGGCTACTATTAAAATTACATTCTTCGGCTTGGCCACTCTATCTATTTAATGGGAGGGCGAAAGTAGACGTATAAACCGAAAAGTGAAACGCGAAAGTGTGAAATTTGTGGGGCGAAAATTACGTTTAGCAGCCGTAAGAACTATAAATAATACTTGTTACTGTTCTCTTTCAGGTGCTTTTCGGCCAGTTGATAGTCGGGCATTACCTGCTCTACTACTTTCCAAAAGCGGGGCGAGTGGTCGTGGTGAACGAGGTGAGCCAGTTCATGTATCAATACATAGTCTACCACTTTTTGCGGCGCAAACAATAAGCGTACAGATATTACAATGTTGCCGGTGCGTGAGCAGTGGCCCCAAAAGCTGGTGGCATGTTTCATCTTAACGCTCTTTATCTCTTTGCGGAAATACCGGTTGTTAAGTTCGTGTATGCGCTCGGTAATAATGGGTAAGAAGAATTTGCACAGGCACTTGGCTACCAGGTAGCTGCTGGCGTTTGCTTCTACCTCGGCGTTCAGCCCGCGGCAAAGTGAAAGCACAATATTGTTCCTGAAAATTTTGGCGGTTGATTTACCACCCTCGTGATAGCAAATGGAAATAACAAACTCATAATCGCCCACCTTTATCACTTCACCGTTTACATATTTGCGCTGTGGCAGCGAGTCGAGCAGTTCTGGCTTATCGCCCAGTTTTTGGCGGGCCCACTTTAAAAATGAGTCGATGTGTTTACGCTGCTCTTCTTTGGTGTGCCTGTCGGAGATGCGGATTAGAATACCGTTTTTGTTAACCGTAACACGGCTGTTAAACCGCGATTCGAACAAAATGCGTACCGGCACACTTTCGCCATTTACATCGATATCGAACTGGCGCTGCAACGATACATCCTCTTCCTGTTTGGCAGGTTGTGGTTTGGTTATAGTAAGCAGGTTATCGAATAGTGACAGCATTGGTGCTGCAATATTCGCCCTTAACAACGGCAACTACAAAGCACGAATGGTAAAAATTACAAACAAATAGTATGAGAATGAATAAAAAGCAAAACACCTGAATGACTTAAGCACCACCTCGTCTCGCTTCGCTCGACCACCTCCTCCTTAAATACCGCCGCGGTGGCGGCGAAGGAGGAGAGCTTAGCAGCCAATACAGCTTAAGTCTGTGTGACTATTCCGCCTTTTTCTCTTTCTTAATTTTGCGGACTACATCGCGGCGTATACCGGTTTCGCGCGAAACCTCCCCTACTTTCTTACCGCTATCAAGCAGTTCACTTACTTTCTCTTTATAGTCTTCTTGGTAAATCTGTTCTTTGGTAGGCTCATCGCGGTGCAGAAGCGGTTCCTTTTTTTCCGGCTCGCTTTCGGTTTCTTTATGACCAAGAGGCTTAATCCAGAAGAATAACACGATTAAAAATATACCTACACCGGCACCTATATAAATTTTTGAGCGGGAAGTTTTTTCGGGCTGCGGGTTAAGTGGCGTTTCCATTCCTGTTTTTTTGCTAAAATAAAATAAGCAGAGTAATTAATTTAGGGTGCCCATAAATACAAAGACATTAACCACGGAGATACAGAATACACAGAGAAAACACAGAGATTAAACCTTTGTGACAAAAAACTATCTAAGCCTAAAACTACCCCGCATGAAAATATTTTACACCTTCTTTTTGTTTCTACTGGTCTATTTTCCGCAGGCGCAAACGCTCTACTTTCCGCCACTAAGTGGCAATACGTGGGATACGCTTTCGCCCACAGCACTGGGCTGGTGCCAACCTCGCATAGACACTTTGTATGCCTACCTGCAGCAGCGGCATAGCCAGGGATTTATAGTGCTGAAGGATGGCAAGATAGTGCTGGAGAAATATTTTGGCACCTTTACCAAAGATTCTATCC
>DATGXP010000865.1:0-3518 GCA_035298845.1 Chitinophagales bacterium | reverse complement strand
AAGCTTATTGTGAAACAGCTCGCTGGCTTCATTTAGCTTAGTAGCGTATTTCAGCAGCACGTGGTTCTTTAT
The DNA here is from genome assembly GCA_035298845.1 of Chitinophagales bacterium. GTDB lineage: Bacteria > Bacteroidota > Bacteroidia > Chitinophagales > LD1 > Bog-950. The sequence goes on along the minus strand of DATGXP010000865.1, from coordinate 3,446 downwards.
CTGCTCAAATGGCTGGTCGGCTTTATTCTGCCAGTTGGTCCAGTTATGATGAAAGTATAAAGCAGCGCCGTGATCTATCAGCCACAGTTCTTTATTCCACCACAGCATATTGGTATTGCGCGCGGTGCGGTCCATGTTTAGTAGCAGGCTATCCAGCAGCACTATCTGCGATGCCATTTCTGCATCTGCAGAATGTATAGCCGCATCAAACGATATAGAGCCGGACAGATAATGCAACGCAAGATTCATACCGGTGCTTGCTTTTAGCAGGTCCTGTATCTCTTCATCTCCTTCCATGCGTCCAAAAGCCTCGTCCAGGTTAGCAAATACAATCTCGGGCACACGCAATCCCACCGCACGGGCTATCTCTCCTCCTATCAGCTCGGCTATCAGCGCACGCTTACCTTGCCCGGCACCTTTAAACTTAAGGGCGTACAAAAATTTATCGTCGCACTCTACAATAGCCGGCATACTGCCGCCCTCGCGTAGTGGAGTAACGTAGCGTATAACGTTTACAGTGCGTAATTGTAGTTTAGTTGACATCTATTGCAAATGTAGTATTTCTATATGCCCACAAAAAAAGCCCTCTCGCTTTCGCAAGAGGGCTTCTGTAAATTCATTATTATAGCTTAATCCATTTCCGCTTTACCGAAGTTTCCTTTGTTCTTACTTCCAGAATGTAAGTGGCACTGGGAAGGGAGCCCACTGATATTTGATTGCTTGTTGCGCTAGGGGCAACACTCATTACAAGATTGCCTGTTACATCATAAAAATTTATTTGAGTAAGAGTATTGTTCCCGGCTTCAATATACAACTGCGCTGTAGCTGGATTGGGATAAATAGATGGCGATATTGCAGCTGTATTTTCAGCAATACCAACATTAAGCGGCGCAATTGTGCCACAATTAATATAGATCATTGATTGCTCCGTTTTGAAAATATACGTAGAAGAGTCGCAGTAAGTATCCTGGCAATCTGCATCGTCTATAATTGTCAAACATATATTATAATTACCTGGGGTGCTATAAGTGTGCGATGCTGAAGCATTGGGACTCGTTGTGCTATCTCCCCAGTTCCAATCATACGATAAAGAACCTGTACCCGTAGCCTGAACATATGCATACCACGATTGACTCCCGTCAGGATAAAGTGTATACAGTGAGTGGCAATTATTGTTAGCTATATAAAAAGGTTCAGCTTTAAAACGCGCTGCGTGAAACCCTTCAGAAGTTCCCGGTGCGTAACCCCAACTTGCAAATAGTATCTTGTTATCGGCCAGCATAGATCCCCCATAATGGTTAACCGTACTAAATAGCCGGGCGTGTAGATGCCCGTGGTTAGCATATGTAGTATCATAACTTCCATCAGAATTAAAGCGCTGGAGATAAACGAATCCATCATTATCGTGATTACATATACTCATAACCACCACTTTATTATCTGAACGCAGCATTACCTGCGAACCATTACCAATGTTCAATGGCGAATGATCAACTTCCACAAGGCCATTGTTTCCGAAAGAATTATCTATAGTCCCATTTTGGTTATATCGTGTTACTGCAGCATGATAGGTGTATCCATTCCCCATGGTACCTGCTGCAATAAACTTACCATCCGGTTGTAATGCTATGGTATTTAACTCTTCACGGTCGCTACCCCTATCGGTCACTGTCCAACCGTTAGTTCCAAAAGTAGAATCTATTGTCCCATCGTTATAAAGGCGCACAAATGTAAAATTGCTGCCTTGTGAAGGGTAAGGGCCCGAATGACCATATACCAATATTTTACCCGAGGGCAATATTGAAACCTTACCGGTAAAGCTTGTAACAGGCAAGGTAAATTGTATATACCCGTTATTACTAAAACTACTATCCAATGTTCCGGTTGTAGTATATCGTGCTAGCACAGTGCTGCCACCCGAGGTTAGCGTGGTCAAATAAATTTTACCGTCTGGCGCCAGAGCCATACTTTTTGCACCGTCGTTACCAGATCCTAAAACAGTAACAGCGCCATTGTTTCCAAATGTAACATCGCGGCTGCCATTTGACAAGTAACGTATCATACCATAGCTTGCATAATTATTTACATAACCTGCAGCAACTATTTTACCATCGGATTGTATACCAACTGCTGTTACTGCATCTTCCTGCGCAGATATATGGTCCAGCACAACCCCATCAGTGCTAAATGTAGAATCAGCTTTACCATCAGGTCGTAGTTTAATAATCGCCCAATCGTGATCCGGAAAGTTACCATTGAAATGTTTGCCTGCTAGCACAAGCACTCCAGAACTATCGACCGCATGGCAATAGACATTTCCTGAATTATTGGGTAACACGCGGTGAAATAAGCCATTAACCCCATAGGTACTATCTGTAAAATTGTGTTGCGCATAGCCAACTAATGTGATTAATGCAAAAACGAAAGTGAGATTTTTTTTCATAGGCTTAAGGCAGTATGGTTTAGAGTTAAAAAGGGGGCCACGTTTAATTGTCTGACTTAATATTAGCCATTTTTGTTTTATTAATAAAAAAGTATTTACGAATCGGCACCTTCAAGTATCTGCATCCATAAAATACAATTAAAAAAGCCCTCTCACTTTCGCAAGAGGGCTTTGTATTTACTTCGGTCACCGGTCTCCCGGCTTCCGTCTTTCTTATCCCAATAACTCTACTCCGCCTTCTACCTTTTTGGTTTCTATACGGTTTAAGTCTTCGGTGTTAGTTACAATCAACTTCTTGAAGCGGCGTAAGCCTGTACCCGCTGGTATGCGGTGACCTACGATTACGTTCTCCTTCAAGCCTTCCAGGTAATCCTGTTTAGCCTGTATAGAGGCGGTGCTCAATACCTTGGTAGTTTCCTGGAACGATGCAGCCGATATCCACGAGTAAGTAGATAACGATGCACGGGTAATACCCTGTAATTGCGAGCTGGCAGTAGCAGGTATAGCATCACGGTATTCCACCAGTTTCTTATCTGCACGGCGCAGTATCGAGTTCTCCTCGCGTATTGCACGCAGGGTAACCATTTGTCCGGCTTTTAAGTTGGTCGAATCTTCTGCTTCTGTTACTACCTTCTTATCAAACAACTCATCGTTTACACGCAGCAAGCTGAATTTCTCTACCGATGTACCTTCCAGGAATCTTGTATCGCCCGGATCGTCAATAATCATCTTACCCATCATCTGGCGAACAATCACCTCTATGTGCTTATCGTTGATTTTGATACCCTGTAAGCGGTATACTTCCTGAATTTCATTCACCAGGTACTCTTGTACGGCAAATGGACCCTTGATGTGTAGAATATCCGAAGGCGTAGTAGCACCATCAGATAGCGGTGTACCGGCGCGTACGAAATCCTGCTCCTGAACAAGTATGTGCTTGCTTAGCGGAACCAAGTACTTTGTAATTTCTCCATCGCGGCTTTCGATAATGATTTCGCGGTTA
>DATGXP010000864.1:0-14529 GCA_035298845.1 Chitinophagales bacterium | reverse complement strand
ACCAAACCAGTTATTGCTGGCTGCTGTAAACTGCGAGTAGCTATCGTTGGTTTTAATAATACTACCTGCAGCATTGTTGGTGTATTTCATTATATCGGTTACCGATGCATTGTTAGGCTGCAGGTATGTGCTCACCCAGTTCCAGCCGGTGGCCAATGGTATACGCTGCACTACACCTGCCGGGTGCAATAGCATAGGTGCCAGTGGCTGGCCTACCTGCGCATTTTCTACAAAGGCCTGTGTTTCTACTGCCTGGTATTCGGTACCGGTGCTGGCATCCCATATACGGAACTCGAAAGACTCTTGCGGCTGTGCACCGTTGTTGCCATATACAGTAATATAAGCAGCATAGGTATTGCCAGCAGGGGTATACTGTATGTTGGCTACACCACGGCACTCGTTACCAAAGAACACACCAATACGGTCGTTAGCATCTACGCTAAGCGGCGTGTTGGCGCTGGTAAGCGAGAAGTTGGCAATAATGTTCATTTGCGATGGCTGTGTTACTACAGACCATGTAGGTGAATTGGCATAAACCGACAACTGTATATACAGCGGCTGCTGAATACCCAAACCGGTAAAGTCGGCATACACCGTATCGTTATATACACCAGGGTTTAAGCCGGCGCCACTCACATTAAAATTAATATTAAGCGATGCGCCTTGCGCTATGCTGGCAGGCACACCTGCCGGCGATAACCACGCAGGTACCGATGATAAAGTAAAGCTTTGCGACGACTGGCTCAGGTTTTTAAGTGTGCCTGTAAGTGTAGATGCGCCACCGGTAGCAACCGATGCACTTACACCACTTGGCTGCCAGAACACAGGGCTGTTGTTTACCACAAAACTCCATACCACAGGGTGCTGCTGTATGTTTCCGTTTACATCGTAAAAGCCGCTAACCGCTGCCGTAAGCATTACGTTTTGCACGGTGCTAAGGGTAGCTGAGTCAAGATTGAAAAGAATCTTATCGCCCGAGCAGGTATAGGTAAATGTAACCGGGTTGCCGTTATCGGTACGTACCAGGGTAACCGCATAAGGTATCAGTGTTTGCAGGTTAAAGTAATGGCTGCAATCAATATCCTCGCTAAAGCTCACGCTTACTTCTTCGTTTATATTCAATACACCATCGGCCGGCGAAGGGGTGCCAAACAGCGTTACCGATGTTCTGTCTATAACACCGCTAAGTGCTACCGAGTACGAGCGGGTACCGGCTGCTGCACAATCGGCATAGGCGCGTATTTCATAAGGGCCATCGGCCATACTACCCATGTTTAAATCGAGCGCGTAATACGGCAAGCCGTTTTGTTGTAGTTGCGCGCGGCTCACAATAGAGGTAGCAATACCCGACCAGCTTTGGCCGGTACGGCGTATTTCCAATCCTATTTGTAATAAAGAGGTATCGTTTACATTAAATCCGCCATAGGTAATGCGTAACGAGTCGCTGGCATCGTTTACCAGCCAGTTGTTGCTTGGTGTAAACAAAGTAACATCGCTGCAGCTGCTCTGGAAACCTACATTGAAAGAAGCTTCATCCATAATATCTCCATCGCAAGGCGAGTAGATAACCAGCTTAAGGTCGTTGTAATCTACAGCTACCGGGCCTGCTTCTACACTCATGGTAGCAAACACCGAACCGTTAGCCGGTATGGTAAATGATGCAGGGGCCTGGGTAATTACCTGGCCGGCCAACCTTACCACAGCACCTTCCAGGTTGCTGCTTGGGTCTATTATTACTTCGTAGGTACGTGTTTCCTGGCTTTCGCTAAAGTTGCTCATTTGCACAGTAAGCGTAGCCTGTGTATTCAACGGTACATTCTGCACATTAGGCGTAGTTACCAGTATTTCAGGAAAATCGCGCTGCTGTGTTCCTTCTTCGTGCGGGCACGATGAGGTACCGGCAGCCAGTGTAAACACCGGTGTGCCATATACCCTGTCTTTCTTAATATCTACACTAAAAAAGTCGCCGCCATCATCATCTACCAGCGTATAGCTTACTTCTTTAGCGTTGGTAGTTTCAGTAGAGGTGCTCTGGCCGGTAGTCCAGCTAAAGTTAACCTCGGTACCTAAAGATACACTGTTGTTTTCGGTACCTATGTTAAGCGCCGCAGCAATAGTGCTGTTAATAGACGTTTGGTACGAGATAGACATAGCGTTGGTATTCTCTTCGGAGGTAGTGTTGCTGTAAGCTACACCGCCGCTAAACGAACGGTTCTCTACAAACTCGGCATTGGTAATGTTATCGTGGTTTTTATCTACCACCTGTTGCCATACGTTTTTATAGTTCTGGTAAATAAGGGCTGAATCGCTGCCCTGGTTGTTGTAAAACTCAATCAGGAAATCAAGTTGCGGTATCAATGTATTTTTAATATGCCCTATGGTATACATATAAGTAGTTGCAAAATCTTCGGCGCCCCAGGTTAAGGCGGTATCCAGATCTGCCTGGCAGGTAGCAGTATCTACATTTACAATGTAGCTAAGGCCATATATCATGTTGAATGAACCACCCACAACCACATCGGCATCTTCGCCAATAAAATCTTCGGCATCGCTGGTGCTATAGCTGTTCATGGTAGTAAAGCTTGCATTAAAGCTTTTGCCACTGCTGTTAATGTTATCGGTAGTCATAGCTAAATCAAGCGAGCCACCTGCGCTGAACACTATACCTGTAAACGGTACCGGTACTTCTGCACCTACGCTTACATTGGCAAATACGTTGGTGCTGGTGCCTGTTTCTACACCGGTTTCGTAACCGTAGCTCAGGGTAGTGCCTTCGCTAAGGCCGGTGCTGCTGCCATCGCCCACAGGGTCGTGCAGAATAAATAAAGGCAACTCAGGTGTTTTGGTAATAAAGGTGCTGGTAAGTGCGCGGTTACCCTCTACAATAGACCAGAAAGATGTATCGGCCGGCAGGGCATCCCATGTTTGTGCATGCACGGTTATAAATTTCTGATAAGGGTGCTGGCCGCTGGCCGATATATTGGGCACGCCCGGGTTAATGTTATAGTTAACAAAGAAAGTATCGAGCGTAAAATAGATGAAGCTGCTATCGCTCACATCATCAAATACAGTTATTCGACCGGTATCTACCGGGCAGCTTTGGTTGCCCAGGTAGTTGTAGTTGCGCCATACACGTATACGCATCTGGTACAGGTTGCCCTGTGTAAATATTACATTGCCGCCACAGCCGGGGTCTATACCCAGCAGTTCAATACTCAGCTTGCCGCCATACACATATTTAGCTTCGGCCGCAGGGTACGTAGTTTGCATTAAAGTATCGTAGCTAAAAACCGTATCGCGGTTTATTACCACCTGGCCGTTGCCCAGTGTAATCGTATCTACATTAATAACGGGTGGGTTGCTTACCACCGTCATTTGCGTTACCGAGTCGCGGTTGCGCAAATCTACATTGCGTATGCGGTTGCCCAGGCCCTGAAACGAGTTAACAATAGCCGTTTCTACGTTGGCATTGCCGGTGGTTACAGTGCTAAGTTCTACACTATATTGCTGGGCTGGCAGCACCAGCGGGTAGCCACCTATAAGATTGCCGTCTACCGGAACGTTAAGGGTATAGCAACCTACCGAGCTGGTACCTTCTATTTTAAAAAGAAAGCTGGTAGCTATTTGCGTTTCGCAATAGCCCTTCAGGTCAAGCCACAGCGTATCGGTGGTGGCATCCTCAAAGTTTACATTCGGTACATCATCTACTACCTGCAGGGTTCTAACCGGTGGGTTAAAATTGTGGTTAGGGTATACCGGTGTAAAAGTATACTGGCCTTCGTCCTGTGCCGTATAGGTATAGTTACCGGTAGCATTGGTTACTACACCTACATCCTGCCCGTTTACTAAAATCTTTACGTTCTCATCGCCGCAGCCGGGGTTACCTGCCTGGTTAGGAAAATACACCTGGCCCGAAATAGTAAACACACTGGTATCGGTAAAGTTGGCCTGTGGCGCGTTAAATGCCAGCAGGTCCAGCGTGCGCTCCAGGCTGGGCGGGTTAAACTGGTGCGTACCCTTGCTTGGTGTAAGGGTATAGGTAGCCTCTTCGTTATAATATACATTGCGTATTTCGTAAAAACCCGAAGCATCGGTAGTATCGCGGTAAGTATAGTTTTGGCCCAATACAGTACCGGTAGCCGTTACTATTACATTAGATACCGGCGCATTAAGCGGCGAACGCACATAACCGCTCAGGCGGCCGTTCTCCTTTACCCAACCGGTTTCGTCACATATAATCATTTGCCCCATAGGGTTGCTTACAGGCGTAAGCCTGTATGCGTAGCGAACACCTGGTGTGCCATCAAAATCGGTATAGGTAGTGGCGTTAGGGTTTGTTAGCTGGGCAATTAATTGTTCGTCTCTTCGTACCTCGTACCCACCGGTAGCTGTGCCCGATAAGTTATTCCACGTAAGTACTGTTTTATTTACATAGGTACCCTGGCTGGCCCTGAAATTAAAATCGGGTGTAGCACCTATAATTGTATTAGTTACAGGGCCCGCTTCAATAGTGCCGTTGGGGTATATCCAAACAGCTTTAGCAAAATACTTATTCCTGCATTTGGTTAATGTATTGTCGGTATAAGTAAAACTGCCATACTGCGCCGGAACCGTTGCAATAAGCACGCTGTCGCGGTAAACCTGAAATTTTAACGAACCTAATGAAGGATCGGAAAGCGGATAAGCACCAACAATATCATTAAACACCAGTAAGATAGAATTGTTACCGGCAGGAAATGTGGTCAAATTAACGAATGGATGGAAATCTGGCGCAAGGCAAGGTACAATAGTATAAGAGTAACTGGTGCTTTGCGATAAAGAAAGGGCGGTGTTAGAAACATCGTTTCCAGAACCTGCATACTGAAACCTCCAGAAACCTCGTGCGTAAGTGCTGTAATAAGGGGCATTATACACCATAGTACCTTTGTACGTATTTATATCAGCAGCAGATAAGGCGGTACTGAAAATCTGAATTTCATCGAGGTAAGCCGAAAAAGCCTGCTCGCCATTGCGGTTATTGAAACCCATACGCACCGGATATACCGAGCTGTTGTTAATAGTACCGGTTATAGCACTGGCACCGGTAGGTACAGCTACACCGTTAATATACATAAGCGGCACACCGCCCGATTGCCAGGTGAATGAAACATAGGTCCAGGTATTTATAGCTATTGAACTGGCAGGGGCATTAATGGTATGCACCGTACTGCCAATAGCTATTTGGGCGCGTAAATACTGCACCCCGCCCTGACGGGCCATTAAGAGGGCAAACTGATTATCGGTTACCGCGCCATCGCCCCACTTACCTACTATAGTTTGAAAAGCACCCTCGCTGGTAAGGCTGGTAGTGTTTATCCAGCCTTGTATTGTTATAGCCGACATATTATTGAAAGCTGCTGCATCGCCGGCATTAGCAGAGCCAAAGCCGCCGGTTATTAAGTTTAAGCAGCTACCACTACATATGTAGCCCCCCTGAGCCTGACTTTTTACGGGGCCCAGTAGTAAGCTAAGTGCTAAAGCAAATAGCAGGTAAAATTTGTTTTTCATAATCAGGGAGTTTTTTTGATTTCAGGTTTTTGAACGATTTGAAATTGCGAAGGCAAATATTGACAATGCCTTTTTAGCGCGCACACTACAAATGCACTACAAGCCCTACCGGTTATTAAACAATAGTAAATTTGCACCATGGCAGAAGCTGTGTTTCAGAATAAAAAGCTGGAAGAAATTTTTGAAGAGGTATGGTTAAACCCCGCAGACGCCCTGGCGGCGCTTGATAAGCTACCGGTGGCAGCTGTTAAAAAAACACTGACCGGTGCAAGTGCCGATGCTCACGTGCTGCGCTTTATACTGGATATACTCTTGCAGCGGTTTGAGGGCCTTGACCTGGAACAGGAAAAATTGCTGGCCCACTATACAAATGCTAAGGACACAGAAAAAGCAGCCTTGCTGCACGTGTGGCGCATGTATGCCTGGATATTGATGGGCCGGCTGGTAGAAGCCGACAAAATACGGCTGGCGTTTGCGCAAATGTATAAACCGGAAGATGCCCCATTGGCTTACGGCTGCTATTACGTATTTACCTGTGCTTACTGCGAGCGCAACGGCTACTACGAAGATTACATACGCCTGGCGCAGGAAACCGAAACACATGTGCAGATATACGATATAAACCCCGTATGGCAAACCGGCTTGCTATGCCTGGCAAAGCTTTATCGCAGCCGCGCACATAGTAATTACAACCGGCCTGCCGAGGCACTGCAGGCTATGCAGCAGGTAGAAAAAGATATTGAAGAATATGGCTTATGCAGCCAGATAACCGAACAGCTGCTATACTGCCACGTAATGCACTACGAAAATTTTGGTGAGCGAAAAAAAGCCATACAGGTGCTGGAAGATTTGGTTGAATTGACCGTAAGGCGAAAATATTCCGACATGGCTAAGTATGCCTCGGTAGCCAATCTTTTAAATACGTATGTGCTGCGCAACAGGCAGCTTGGCAAAGATGAAAAAGAGTATACCGACAACCGCAAACGGCAGCTACACCTTATAAGCAAAAGCGATAAGGTGGTTGCTAACAGCTTTGAAACTTCAGCCACTGCGTTTTACTGCTATGCCAAAGCAGGTTTTTTTCTGCAAGAGGGGGATTTGAATAAAGGCCTGCAGGCCATTGCTAAAAGTATACGCATTTTTTACCGGTATGGGCATATCCGTTTTTTGGCGCAGGCTTATACCGCAGCGCATAAAATTTACAAGGCGGGCGCCATTGCAGGTGCCAGTTACCGCATGGCTTACAAAGCCGCACGCTGCGCCGACCAGATACGCATAATGACGGATGTGTATTATAAGCAGGTTTTAAAACGCCGTATAGAGTCGCTGGAGTTACAATTTAAAATAAGAGAGAAGGAATTAAACGAAACCATGCTTAAGCAACAACTAGAGGCCATGAGTAAAGAGATACAGCTAACCACCCTGAACCTGCACGAAAAAATACAAGTGCTGGATGAGCTAAAAACTTATGTAAACTCGCTGAAGAAAAAGGAGCTTGAAACGCGCCAGTTGATAAACACCATTGCCAAAAAAATTGACTCGGTAAAAATAACCGAGGAAGACAAGGCTATGCTGCAACAAAAAATAAGCAGCACCCACCAGCAGTTTACTACCATACTGGCCGAAAAGTATCCTGCGCTATCTAACCTTGAGTTGCGTATGTGCAGCCTGTTTCAAACCGGTATGACCAACAAGGAACTGGCCAAGCTATACGGCCAGGGCGAAAAAAGCTATGAGCAGCACCGGTACCGTATAAAGAAAAAGATGGGCTTAGGTAACGACGATAAACTTGTAACCCACTTGTTAAAACTAAGCACCGGTAAGTAATACTTAGCTACTTTCAGCACCTATGCACAAAACAGCCGAGCAGTTAGCACACATCAGCGACCTTATATCGCAGGACGTAAACCTGGCCGAGAAGGAACTGCAAGCGTTTTGCATTACAAACAAAAAAACAGAAGACAGCTACGTAAAAGCCAAAGTAAGCCTGCTGCAGATGCTTATTGATGTGATACGCGATGTGTACGTACCCAACGAAATAACCGAACAGCAAACACTGGCCTATTTTGAAAAGAAAGAGTTGTATGATGATGCGGCTACCGTATTACTAACCAAGGCCCGACATTACTTTGTAAGGGGTAACGTAATAGACGCCGAACCGGTGTTACAGGAAATAGAAAAACGTTTTCTGGATAAGATATCGCTGCGGTGCGAAATAATATACCTGACCCGGATTTCGTTTTTGCTGATGAAGAAAAACGAGCCCTTTCAGCAGCTGAATGTGTGCCTGCAGGCACTGGCTAAACTGGGGCAGGTAGAGGACCGGGGTATATGGTATAATAACAACTACACCATTTTTGCCTGCTACATAGCCTGTATATACCTGGAGATACTGGAGTTTGACGCTGCCCTGCCTTACCTGGAGGCCTCGCTTAAATTAGTAGAAACCGGCGAGGTGGCGCTGTACAACAAATGGAATGTGTACCACTTTTGGCAGGAGTACTACTACTGCCTGGCCGATATGGTAAAATCGATAGACTGGGCCGAAAAACAGATAGAGGTTCTGCAAACCGATACCGGCTATGCCAACCTACTAAACCTTACTTATATAAGCGCTGCGCAAATGTGTTACCTGTATATCAGGGATTTTAAACTAACGGCTAAGCAGCGTGAATTTTACCTGCAGAAACAAAGGGCGTTTGTGCTTAGCAGCAAGCAGCTAAAAGGCGGCGAAAAAAGCGATAACCGCGAAAAACTACTGCCGGCCTTATCGCGGGTAGAGTACCAATCGGGCAACTACGAGCTGGCCGCTTATTACATAGAAGAATTTAAAAAATATGTACAGAAGAACCAGCAACTGAATATGGTGTGGCAATGCTACCGCGAGGCGCACCATATATACCTGGCGTGGGGCAAGCAAACCAACGACCCCGCCAAACTGATTAAAGCATACGAGTACCTGCTTAGCGACCGCAACATAGCGGAAGAGCAGGGCCGCATTAGCAGCAAGCAAAAGCTGGATGCCGTAACCACACAGTTTGAACTAAAGCAAAAAGAGCTTTCGGAAAAACTGATGGAGCAGGAGATTTATGTACTGAAAAAAGAGGTGCAGTCTATTTCGCTAAACCTGCATGAGAAGATACAGGTGCTGGATGATTTGAAGGTGTATGTAAAATCGCTGAAGAAGAAAGAGCTGGAGGTGGGTGCACTGGTATCTACCATATCTAAAAAAATTGATAGTGTAAAAATTACCGAACAGGACAAAGCTACCCTGCAGCATAAAATGAGCGCAGCCAACCAGAAACTGTTCGCTATTCTTTCGGCGCAGTACCCGGCGCTAAGCAGCCTGGAGATTAATTTGTGCACCTTGTTTCAAACCGGTATGACCAATAAAGAGCTAAGCAAGTTATACGGCCAAAGCGAAAAAAGCTATGAGCAGCACCGGTACCGTATAAAAAAGAAAATGGGCCTTACCGCCGTCGATAACCTGGTAAAGCACCTTACTACCCTTAATAAAGGTGAATAGCCGCCCGTAGCTTACACTGCTTAAATAGTTGCACTCCTGCCTTATTACTGCTTACCTCTGTTAACCACAAAAAAAGCCGCTGTATTTGCATACAGCGGCTTTTTTGCAATAAGTAATTCAGTTACAAAAATTAGTTCGATTTAATAACGCGAACCAGTTGTTTGCTTTCTCCCTGCTTAACTTCTACCATGTAAATACCGGCAGTTAAGTTGCTGCCAAAGGTGTATTCGGTTTGGTTGGCAAGGCCTGTTTTAGCATCAATCAGCTGGCCCAGCACATCAAATATGCGGATGTCGATTTCTTCGTTGCTGTTGCCGGCAACTTTTACCTGAAACTGGTTGGCAGATGGGTTAGGGTAAACCTTTACCATTAACTCAGCAGTTTCATCACCATTTATCAGCATAGCTTCTGCACCGCCGTCTTCGTCGGTTTTAGCACTACCGCATACAGCGCCGCAAGCGCCTAATACATCGCCGTGTGCCAGGTGGGCAGGTATAGCATTAGCGCTTACGCTAAGTGTGTGCGAGTTAGCAGGGTTGCCCGGTGGTATGTGGCAGATAAGCACTTTACCGTTAGGGTTTCCTTTCTTATCAAAGTCGCGGGCATCTATCACACATATTGTTTTGCTGGCAGATGCCGTGCAACCATACTGGTTAGTACCGGTTACAGTGTAAGCGGTAGTGGCAGTAGGCGATGCAGTAGTAGCCGTGCAGTTAGTGCAGCTTAAACTGGCAGAGGCATTCCATACATAGGTAGATGCACCGGTACCGGTAAGTGTTACACTCTGTGGGCCATAACCCAGGTAAATAGTGTTAGGCAAACCATTCTGCACAGCAGGCGATGGGTTTACGGTAATGTTTACCACCGGTATGCTGCCCACTACGTTTACTGTAGCATCGCAGGTAGCGGTATTGCCGCTGGCGTCGGTTACGGTTAAGGTTACTGTGTTGGCACCTATGTTGGCGCAGGTAAAGGTGGTTTTTGATAAGCTTAATGAAGCCACACCACAGTTATCGCTGCTGCCGTTGTTTACTTGTGCAGCAGTTACAGTAGCCGTGCCACCGCTTAGGGTAACCGTTACATTCTGGCAAACTGCTACCGGTGCAGTGTTATCTACTACGGTTACAGTAGCCTGGCAGGTAGATGAATTGCCGCTGGCGTCGGTTGCCGTTAAGGTTACCGTGTTGGCACCCAAATCGGCACAGGTAAAGGTGCTTTTGTCAATGCTTAGTGAAGCCACACCGCAGTTATCAGAGCTTTCGCTATCTACATCGGTAGCTGTAACAGATACCGTGTTGCCGTTTAATACAGCAGTTACATTTTTGCAGTTAGCTACCGGTGCAGTATTATCTACCACAGTTACAGTAGCCTGGCAGGTGGTTGCGTTGCCGCTGTAGTCTGCTACAGTTAAGGTTACCGTATTAGCGCCCAGTTCGGCACAGCTAAATGTGGTGTTATCCAGGGTTAACGAAGCAATACCGCAGTTATCGGTGCTGCCGTTGTTTATTTCAGCCGCTGTTACAGTGGCTTCGCTGCCAACTAATACCGCAGTTACATTCTGGCAGTTAGCCACAGGTGCTTCGTTATCTACCACCGTTACCAGGGTTTGGCAGGTAGATGTGTTACCGCTATTATCTACAGCAGTAAGGTCTACATAGTTAGGGCCCAGGTTGCTGCAGTTAAAAGCAGTTTTAGATAATGTAAGCGATACTACGGTGCAGTTCTCGTGGTCGTGGTCGCGCACATCGGCAGTAGTTAAGGTAGCATTGCCGGTAGCATCCAGTATCAGGGTAGCCGGTTTGCAGTGAATATCCGGGTCCAGGTTGTCTTCTACCGTTACAGTAGCCTGGCAGGTAGATTGGTTACCATTACCATCGGTTACATATAGTGTAACGGTATTGTTGCCTAAGTGGCTGCAATCAAAATCTGTTTGCGACAGGCGCAGCGTTACCGCTCCGCACTCATCGCTCGAGTTGTTGTTTACTGCCTCGGCAGTAGTAGCAGCATTGCCATAAGCATCCAGCTGCAGGGTCACGTTCAGGCAATTAGCTGTAGGTGGTGTTACATCAGCAATATCTAACAGTGTAGCAGTACCGGTAGTAGCCGCGCATCCGCTGGCATCGGTTACAGCTGTAGCATAAGTACCTGCAGGCAGGTTTTCAAACAAGCCCGAAGCCTGTGCAGCTCCGCCGTTGATAGAGAAACTATAAGGCGCTACACCACCGGTAGCCGATAGTGTAATGCTGCCGTTGGCCAGTGCGCAGGTATTGTTTACTACATCGGCAGTTAACTGCACCGATGATGAACCACCGGTAACGGTTACGCAGGTTTCGCCCACGCAGCTGTTGCCATCTACTATGGTTACACAGTAAGTGCCTGCAGCCAAACCGGTTAAGCTGGTTTGGGTAGATGGGGCAGCACCGCCGCTCCACTGGTATTGGTAAGGGCCTACACCACCGCTAAGCGATGCTGTAGCAGTACCATCGCTGGCGCCGCAGGCAGCCGGGGTAGCACTGGCATTGATAGTTACATTGCAAGGTGCAGGTACAGTAACGTTAAAAGTACGCACCGTAGATGCCGGCTGTGGGCAGGCATTATCTACAGCATTGATAGAAACCGAATACGTATTACCCTGCTGGGCCAAAGTAGGTGTAAAGCAGAAAGTACCATTGGCAAAACCTGCACCCGAAGTAGCCAGTGTAAAAGTAGCCGGAGGTATAATTCCCGAGGTAGCGGTAAGGGTAATTGCATTGTTATCAGCATCGGTAGCTGCTACGTTTACACAATACTGCTGGCCTACAGGCACTACCACGCTTGGCAGCGCTGCAAGCGCCGGTGCCGAGTTGCTGGCACAGCTAACCATGCGCAACTGCACATCGCGGGTAATTTCACCTATCTTAAGCCCATTGCGGTATTCTTCTACACGCACACATATAACCGGTATCTGGTTAGCTACAGTAGGGGTAAAAGATAAAAGGCCGGTATTAGGGTTAATAGTAATAGGCGATGAGGATGTAAGCGGGTTAAGGCCGCTAAAACCGGCATTGTATTGTACGGGGTTAACTGCCGAACGGCGTGCATTTACCAGCGAAAAAACCAGGGCATCGCCATCGGGGTCAAACCCGTTAGGCGATAAAGAAGCCAGCTGGTTAATACAAAATGTGCCTATAGGCAGATTTAAAAACTGCGGCGAGCTGTTATTAGCCTCGGTGCGGAACACAGTAGATAAAAACATATCCTGCCCGCCGGGGTTGGCAAGCGTGGTGATAGAGTTGTTTCGCGCCGTAAGTGTAGATGAGATAGTATAGGTTACGTTAGGCACCAATGTAACTACAGCTGAATATATGTGCTCTTCGGTACCCTGCACACCCGCTGTGCTGGCACAACGCGATACCTGGCCGGGGCACAAAACAGTGCGGTCGATTACGCTGGTACGGTTAAGGGTATAAGATGTATTGGCTACTGAAGACGAAACATTAACCGTAGTAGTAGTACCCAAAGCAATACCGGCACAATCGCGGTATATTTTTTGGGTTATGCGGTAAGTATTGCCGGTTACGTAGGTTACGGTAATTTCTCCTCCCATGTAGTGCGATGCCTTAGCGGCCTGCGGCAAAATGGAGAGAACAATAAAGAGTAGGGATAAAAGCCTTAAGCTTTTACAGGGGATGGTTAAAAGTTTCATAATCAGGGATTTTAAAGAGCCCAGGCCGGGGTGCAGCCTCTGCCCTTAGTGAAGGATATAAATGTTTTTTATGCCATCATTTGTTTATTCCCGCTTTTGGCAATGCCGGGTTTTTGAGCGGTGATTGAATAGATTATACATCCTACACCCCTGGCCAGGTAAACCCGGGGTGGCAGATAAAAAAATTAAAACAATGCACTTAGTCCGTTAGTGTACGCCTATCTTTTGCAAAAAAGGCTAATATGTTGACGCAAGGGTACGGCGTTAATATTTAAAAAACGAATTTAGGGATGCCTATTTTCATCAATTCCTTACGATTTCAAATACTAATTTTTTAAATCATGTTGTTGCTAACGACAACTAGAACCTATAGTCAGAAGCCACTCTATAGGCAAAAATTACATGTAACAGCGATAAAATGGATAATTACCGGGGCTAATACTTTAACGGGAGGTGTGATTGCCGCGCAAAATTGACCTTGGTTAATTATTCGGCTCAAAAAGGAGCCAATTATGAGCCGAATAAATCAGCTAATCGGCTCATAATCTTTGCACGGGGTAGCGCGGGCGCGCTTCATTACTCCGGAAAATACTTTTCTATTATCTTCTTCAGCATATCTACGCTAAGTGGCTTATGCTCAAACTCGCTCACGGCGTTTAGCTCCAGGGCTTTCTTTTTATCATCGGGGTTTAGCGATGTGGTAAGCATACAGATAACAGCCTTAGCCTTCATACTATCATCCAGTTTGTTGTAGGCTTCTAAAAATTCGAAGCCATTCATGCGGGGCATATTTATATCCAGAAAGATAAGGTCGGGCTTAGGGTATTCCTCGCTGCAATCGGGGCTTATGGCCTTGGCCAGGTACTCCAGCCCTTTTACGCCGTTTTCGGCTGTGCGCACACAGCTACACGCATCGGCTTCCTGTATTATAATTTCATGAAACTCGTTATCGTCGGTGTTATCGTCTATCAGCAGTATACAGTTTAACTTTTTCATAATGTAAGTATAGTGGGGTTATTTTAAATCTTTAGCTATGGTAAAATAAAAGGTACTGCCCAGGCCCGGTGTGCTCTTTACCCATATTTCGCCCTTGTGCAGGGTTACAATTTTCTGGCAGGTAGCCAGGCCAATACCGGTGCCGGCATATTCATCTTTGCCATGCAGCCGCTGAAACACAATAAATATACGCTCTTTATATTGTTCTTCTATACCTATGCCGTTATCGGCAAAGGCGAAAAGATAATGGGTACCGCGGTCTACCGCAGATACATTTATTTCGGGTGTGCCCTCGGCCTTGCGGAACTTAATGGCATTGCTTACCAGGTTCTGAAACAGCAGTTTCAGCTCTACCTCGTTACCGGTAAGCACCGGCAGGCCGGTGTAGGTTATCTTAGTGTGGCTCTCCTCTATAGCAGCATTTAACTGTGCTATGGTTTCCTTTATTATTTCGGTGGTATCTACCTGCGTAAACTGTGCATCGCGGCCTATGCGGCTCAGCTCCAGCAGGTCGCGTATAAGCGTGCGCATACGCGATGCAGCCCTTAGCGTGCGGCTCAGGTATTTATTGGCTGTATCGTCCAGCTGCGAGGCATACCCCTTCTCCAGCAGGCCGGTATAGTTACTTATAGTGCGCAGCGGCTCCTGCAAATCGTGCGAGGCTACGTATACAAACCGTTCCAGCTCCTGGTTGGCCCTTTCCAGCTCGGCGGTGCGGCGCTTTACACGCTTCTCCAGCTCTACATTGTTGTGCCTTAGCGTGCCCTGCATCTTT
>DATGXP010000863.1:0-2891 GCA_035298845.1 Chitinophagales bacterium | reverse complement strand
CAGGCTTTTAAACTCTTCTGCGTAGTTAAATTTCTCGCCCATTGGGTCAGATAGCGACGAGTTTTGCCGCAGAATGTTAAGACTTAACTGGTTGGGCCACCAATTGTGATTGGCTGTACCGCTTCCCCTGCTTTCTTTTATAGCACCGTGGTTAAATGGGCATTTGCCTGCTGATTCGGGTGTTTTGTTGTTTTCCATTGTAATAAATTAGGAGTGGTTTTGTAATATAAAAACTATCTGCTTACAAGTTTAGGGCATATATTTGATAAACCAAATTGATTGTTTTTATAAAGGTATAATTAAAATCTATGACACTCACCCAGCTTGAATATATAGTAGCTATCGATACCTACCGGCATTTTGTATTGGCATCCGAAAAATGTTTTGTTACCCAGCCTACGCTGAGTATGCAAATTCAGAAACTGGAGGAAGAGTTAGGCGTAAAAATTTTTGACCGTACCAAACAACCCGTGATACCCACCGAAATAGGCGTGGGCATTATAGCGCAGGCCCGTGTGATACTGCGCGAAGCCGGAATGATTCAGCAATTGATAGCTGAACAACAAGACACCATGACCGGCGAAATTCGCATTGGTATAATACCCACACTTGCGCCTTACCTGTTGCCTTCTTTGTTTAAAAACATGCGCGATAAATACCCGCAGGTAAACCTGATAATAAAAGAAACCATTACCGAAGAAGTAGTACAGGAGTTAAAGAACAACCGGCTGGATTGTGGTATAGTGGTTACACCATTGAATGATGCTTCTATTTCGGAAGATGTGCTTTTTTACGAAGAGCTGTTTGTGTATGTATCTAAGAAGAACGCCCTGCACAACAAAAAATACGTATTGCCTAATGAGATTGCCCCCGACCAGCTTTGGTTGCTGGAGGAAGGGCATTGTTTCAGGTCGCAGGTTTTAAACCTTTGTGAGCTGCGGAAAAACTCTGACCTGCACTTTCGCTACGAAACCGGTAATATAGAAACCCTGAAAAGGATGGTAGACAAAAGTGATGGAATCACCATACTGCCCGAATTGGCTGTAATGGAATTTGATAAAACGCAAATGAAACTGGTTAAGCGTTTAAAGGACCCAACCCCGGCGCGCGAAGTTAGCCTAGTTACGCACCGCAACCACTTAAAAACAAAATTGATTAAAACCCTGAAAGAAGAAATTCTTGCGATTGTGCCGGCACCCATGCAAAAACTGAACAATAAAAAGGTGCTTGAAATTGTAGTAGACCGTTAAGCTAATGGGGCACTATCTAAGCTCTTTGCAAGGCAGTAATCTATAATGCCCGAATAGTAATCGGGTTAACTATGCTTTAATTTTTTACTGCATTTTGCAATACCTTTTTATTTTGCGAGCTGAATTATGACAATACTCGGTATCTCTGCTTTTTATCACGACTCTGCTGCTGCCATTATACAAGATGGTAGGATTATAGCAGCCGCCCAGGAGGAACGTTTCACCCGTGTTAAACATGACCCTGCTTTTCCGCTTAATGCCGTGCAGTTTTGTTTGAAATATGCGGGGGTAAATATTAATGACCTGGACGCTATTGTATTTTACGATAAGCCTTTATTGAAATTTGAGCGATTATTGGAAACATACTACGGTTTTGCGCCCAAAGGTTTAGTATCGTTTATAAAATCAATGCCCGTTTGGATTAAGGAGAAGATGTTTCTGAAGCGGATAATACATGAAGAGTTAGAGAAGATAGAAGGATATGATAAAAGTAAGGCAAAGTTCCTATTTCCCGAGCATCATCTTTCGCATGCAGCCAGCGCTTTTTATTCTTCACCCTACCAGGAAGCTGCCATACTAACAATAGATGGGGTAGGAGAGTGGGCTACCGCATCTATTGGTGTTGGTCGTGGCAACTCTATCGAAATACTAAAGGAGTTACGGTTTCCACACTCAGTAGGTTTATTGTATTCGGCCTTTACTTACTTTTTAGGTTTTAAAGTTAATTCCGGCGAGTATAAGCTAATGGGTCTTGCCCCCTATGGCAATCCCGATTCGCCCAAAGTGGCAGAATATATTAATATCATTAAGAGCAAACTTGTAGACATTAAAGAAGACGGCAGTATCTGGCTAAACCAGGAGTACTTTAATTACGCTACCGGTCTGCGCATGGTTTACGATGACAAATGGGAACAACTATTTGGCTTTAAAAAGAAGGAGGAGGAAGATGAGTTGCAGCAATACCATTGCGACTTAGGTTATGCTATACAGCAGGTAACGGAAGATATTGTGCTAAAAATGGCAACGGAAGCTAAGCGGCTTACAGGTTGCAACTATCTAACCATGGCCGGGGGGGTCGCTCTCAATTGCGTATCTAATGGTAAGTTGCTTCGCTCCGGGTTGTTCAAGGATATTTTTATACAACCGGCAGCCGGCGATGCCGGTGGCGCTTTAGGGGCTGCACAAGCTGCCTACTTTATACACTTTAACCAGAAGCGCATTCCATGTACCACACAAGACGAAATGCATGGGGCTTATCTGGGCCCACAGTTTTCCGATCAGGATATTGAACTGGATATTAAGAAGTATAAAGCAGTTTACCGTAAAATAGAAAACCCTGAGGAGCTTTATGCTACGGTAGCCGATAAGATAAATGAGGGAAACGTGGTAGGTTGGTTTCAGGGCCGCATGGAGTTTGGCCCCCGCGCATTAGGTAACCGGACCATACTAGGCGATGCCCGTAATCCCGAAATGCAGAAGAAGTTGAACCTTAAAATTAAATATCGTGAAGGTTTCAGGCCATTTGCCCCTTCGGTAATGGCCGAAGATTGCCAGGCTTATTTTGAGTTAGACACTGCTTCGCCTTATATGCTTATTGTGGCTCCTGTAAAGGAAAACCGCCGGAAAACAATGCCTGCGAAC
>DATGXP010000862.1:0-3170 GCA_035298845.1 Chitinophagales bacterium | reverse complement strand
GCCCATACGTATTTACAACCCAAATGCAGAAAAAAACAAGAGCGTTATCATCTACTACCACGGTGGTGGTTTTGTGCTGTATGGTACATACTCACACGATTATGTTTGCCGGCGCCTGAGTGCGATGAATAACTGTGTGGTAGTATCGGTAGATTATCGCCTAGCGCCTGAGTATACTTTTCCGGCTGCGCACCAAGATGCGTTTAAGGCAATACAATGGGTTCGGAAATACATCAACCTGCATTATGGCAACCCTGATGATATAGTGGTGGCCGGCGATAGCGCCGGGGGGAACCTTGCGGCCTGTATGGCGCACCGATGCAAAAAAGAAGGCATACCTTTAAAAGCACAAGTGCTTATTTACCCATGGATAGATGGCAAGCTCAACAATCCATCTATTGATAGAAATGGCAAAGGCTATTTGTTAGAAAAATCAACCATGTTTTGGTTTCAGCAACAATACACCCCGCGTAAAGAAGACCAGTGTGTACCGGAGGTATCGCCCTGTTATGAAACAGATTTTACGGGGCTTGCGCCTGCACTCATACTCACTGCCCAGTTTGACCCGCTGATTGATGATGGGTTTAAATATAGTGAACAGCTAAAAGCGGCAGGTAACCGCGTGCAATACTTTGAATATAAAGACCTGTTTCATGGTTTCTTCAATACACCGGGCGTAGATGCCCAGGCTATGAAAGCGTACTACGACATAAAAGAATTTTTAGCCACCGTAAAGTAGTTACCTATTCATTGGCGAATAGTTCGCTTAGATTTTATAATTTCCGACCCACGATTAATGCAACCAAGAGAGAAATCATGAGCGAGGAAATTTTTACCATAGACTTACACTGCCACCCCAATCTTAAATCTTTTAACTCTGGCTACCCGGTGCCTACCACCAATATGTGGGATAAGATACGCCATAAAATTCAGGGGAACTTTGCCGAAACCATCCGCGATGCATCGGCGCATGTGCTTAAAGAATCGCAATGCAATCTGGATGCACTGGCCGAGGGTAATGTACGCGTGTTCCAGGTTTCGCTATACCCTATCGAGCGTGGTTTTCTGCATCTGCGCAATGTGCCGCAATGGCTATTGGGCAACAGGCGTATTAATATTTTTCAGGAAGTGGTAACCGGTTACGATTCATCGTGTATTACTCAGCAGAAGAAGCATTACAACTATTTTACCGACCTGGAAGCAGAATATGCCTATGTGCATAGTCAGCAGGGTAAAAGCCCGGATGGTAAAAGGGAGTTTGTGTTGGTAAATAATTATACCGAGCTGGAGGCAGCGCTAAAAAAAGGAAACACCTACATAGGTATAATAACTATAGAGGGTGCGCATGTACTGGGTACCGGCGCCCCTGCTACTGATAAACTAAGCACAGAGCAACTGAAAGAGCAGCTTACTGAAAACATACTGGCGCTTAAGCGCTGGGAGTTTCCACCGTTTAATATAAACCTGGCCCACCATTTCTGGAACCACCTTAGCGGCCATGCCACCAGTTTTAAAAGACCTATCAACGGGCTTATTAATCAGAACAAAGGAAAGAACCGCGGTATTACTGAAGCAGGTTGGCATGTAGTGCGCGAGCTGCTAAGCAAAGAGAATGGCAAGCGGATATTGATAGACACCAAGCACATGAGCCTGGCTGCGCGGAAAGAGTATTATGCCTTTGTAAATAATTACAATGCCATTAACCCGGGCGATACTATACCTATAATAGCCAGCCATGCCGGAGCGAACGGATACGCCACCATGGATAGCTCGATAGCGGAAAATGATGTAATGGCAAAATCTACCTCGCATAAATTCTGGCGATGGAGTATTAATATATCGAATGAAGAGGCGCGGATAATTCATAAATCAGGTGGATTGATAGGGCTGATGATGGACCGCGGTATGCTGGGTGGTGTGGACATTATCAAGAAAGCATCTTCTATAACTGATATTGCTAAACAGCGTAAAGAATATACCCGAATATTCTGGGATAATGCCTTTCAGCTGGTAAAGGCTATTGGTGAAAAATCGGGCTGGGATGTGGTGGCTATAGGCACCGACTTTGACGGTACCATAACGCACATGGACCCTTACGAATCGTCGGCTAAGTTCCCTATGCTACAGCAAGACCTGATAGAATACCTGGAGGAACACCGCCACCAGGAAGACTTATGGTTTGGTTATACGCCTACCGAACTGGTGCAAAAAATAATGTGTGCTAATGCTATGCAGTTTTACAAACGGTTTTTTGTGTAAGAATGGGACACGAAGGTTTAGAGCGTAAAAGCTTTCAGACTAACACCCGCTCCTTAGAACCTTTATATAAACCAAAGTAGCTTAACAGGCTGACAATTACAGCACGGGCAATGATGTTGCCCAGCAGTGTTAAACTAACCCCATTGGTGATTGATATAATCTCCAGCGCCATAGTGCTGGCATGGAAGATTACAAGGGTAACAAGAATATGTTTGAGTATAGTGAAGTCTGTAATTTTACGGCTGCTGAACGACAGATAAGCAATGGCGAATTGTGCCGCTGCCAGCAGGTAACATAGCAAATACTGGTTTTCGCGCACGTGTACATCCACTGTATCGGGTATTACGCTGGGCTTAATTACAAGCATTAAGCCCGCTGCGCAGGTCATTATAGCATGCATTAAAAGGATGCGGTGGATATTCATGAGCGTGGGTAGAGCAAAAGGCGTGCCTTAAGTTTTGGCACGGACGGACGCTCTCACCACTGGTTTTTTCTTCTGTCACTTTTTTTTAGAAAAAAAGTAAACAAAAAAATTGCAGTTCAGTGGAAGAATTTTCCTTTAGGAAAATTCTGTCTGGTTATTTCTCAAACCCAAACTCATCCATTATATCGCCCAGCTCGTTGTAGATTTCTTCTTTGGTAAAGCCGAATTGCTCGAGGGAGTAGGTGTGGGCGCTTTTGTAGTTTTTGTTGCGGGCCTCTTCTTTGCTTAAGCGGGCAAGGAATTTTTCGGAGGGTGTCCAGCCAAAGCGCTCGTATATTTTTAATACAGAGCCTTGCGGGTCGGCCAGCAGGTCATCGTAGGTAAGGCTGAAGAATTGCCCTTCGGGTATGCTCTGGCGCATCTGCTTGCTGTATTTAAACAGGTCGATTCCTAATTGCCCCCAAGCTTTATTGGCGGGGTGGCTATC
>DATGXP010000861.1:0-2343 GCA_035298845.1 Chitinophagales bacterium | reverse complement strand
GAGAAAGTGTTTGAATCGACCGAGCCTACCTTTAGCTGGGATGGCACCTACAAAGGCGAGCCATTGGGGCCTACGGTTTGCGTTTATATCATGAACATTGTTTTCCTCGATGGCTTCCGTAATGCTACAGAAAAAGGCAGTATCACGGTTTTAAGGTAAGCAAAACACAGTAGTTAAAGTTTGGCAATACAGCCTGCAAGGTTTACATTCATATTAACCAAAAAGCACCGCTGTGTTGCCAGACTATCGCTACTTGTTTCAATCTGTTCCCGGGCAGTATCTTATTTTATCTCCCGATTTTAAAATTATTGAGGCAACAGATGCTTATCTGCATATGCAGGGTGTTGCACGCGAAGCTATTACCGGCAAAGAAATTTTCGATACAGCGCCTTACAATATCAAAGCTACCGGCCAGGTGGGTGCATCCGCTCTGCAAGCTTCTTTAAGTAAAGTTTTAACAGGCAAACAGCCCGACACCATGCCCGTGTATACCGTGCGGGAGTTTTTGCCAAACGGTATACCACACGATAAAAGCCTTTGTATAATTAATACACCCGTACTGGATGATACCGCGCAGGTTAAAAATATAATACATGCGGTAACAGATGTAACCGAAACAGAGCGGCTGAAGCAATGCGAAAAAACACGCAATGATTTTTTTACCAATGTATCGCACGACCTGAGGGCTCCCCTACATGTTATTAGCGGCTATGCGCAAATATTAATGAACGACTATGCTGACAAACTGGATGCAGACATTGTAAATACACTCAGGCATATTAAGGACCGGTCTATGCACATGGGCGATTTAATTGCTAATCTTTCTACCCTCTCACGTGTAAGCAGCAAGCCGCTGGAGCCGGTGCTTGTAGAAATGCGCGAACTGGTGTTAGATGCCCTATCCGGCATACGCGATAGCGGCATTGATATTAAGGCTGAGATAAAAATCGGCAAACTACCTTCCGCATATTGCGACCCGGCTTTACTTAAGCAGGTATGGGGGCAGTTAATAAACAATGCCCTGAAGTTTTCCGCGCCAAAGGCTCAACCGGTAGTAGAAATCGGTAGCGAAATAATCAACGGGCAGTTAACTTACTATGTGAAAGACAACGGGGTAGGCTTCGATATGGATTACGTGCATAAGTTATTCCAGCCTTTCGAGCGGCTGCATCACGAAGACGATTTTCAGGGCACTGCCTTAGGCCTTGCCACGGCACAGCGCATTATAGAAAGGCACGGAGGGCAAATATGGGCCGAAGCTAAAGAGCATAAAGAGGCGAGCTTTTACTTTACATTGCCTGGCATTCATTCTGCTTAAGCAATTCTCAGCAGGCCCAAAGCTGTTTTTGAAAAATTGGTACATCCAAAAGTTATACCCCCCTTATGTAATTTTTACAATAGCAAAATGAAGTACTGCTAACATCCACAAATATTGCGCCCCTATCTTTCTGCTACTTTGGGCAAGTCTTTTGCATCACGCACTAACCGAATAAACTCGGCACGGTAACCTTCTGCATCTTTTCCCTTGGCACTTACCGCAAGTTCCCGCACCTTATCAAAGGTGTAATTGCCCTTAAATTTAGAATCGCGCAAAAGCATACCAAACGAAGCAACAGCCGAAGCAAACCTAAAATCATCTGATGTTTTATCCAAGGCCTTTACCTGGTTTTTTACTGTGTATTCCATCAACTGGCTTTTGTTCTCTTTAGGCAGTTTGTAACGAATTTTTAAAGTAGCCATTTCATCGCCTCCGGCAGCTGTTGCACTAGTCTCTGTTCTCTGATATTTCAGTTTATCGGTTTTAGATATTTCTTTCAAAGAGGGATCACTTTCATCAGTAATAATTTCATACAGGGCCGTTACACTGGCCCCTGCACCTATTTCGCCGGCGTCCTTTTTATCATCATAAAAATCTTTATCGGCCAGTGCGCGGTTTTCGTATCCCAACAGACGATAGGCCTTTACCCTGGCAGGGTTAAACTCCACTTGTATTTTTACATCCTTAGCTATGGTAAGTAATGTGCCGCCTATTTGAGTAACCAGGTTCTTTTTACCCTCGTTAATATTATCTATATAAGCATAGTTACCATTGCCCTTATCGGCCAGCTTCTCCATCTTCGAATCTTTATAGTTGCCCATACCAAAACCGAGCACAGAAAGAAAGACACCTTCTTCTCTCCTCTTTTCAATCAAGGCAGTTAAATCAGCATCGCTGCTTACGCCAACATTAAAATCGCCATCGGTACAGAGTATTACACGATTGTTGCCATCGCTTAAAAAGTTAGCCTTAGCTACCTCATATGCCTGATTGATACCTGCTGCGCCTGCTGTGCTGCCACCAGC
>DATGXP010000860.1:0-2017 GCA_035298845.1 Chitinophagales bacterium | reverse complement strand
CCTTTACCTTATACATATCCTTCATGGTTATGTTTTCTGAGGCAAGGCTGAAACCGGTAGTAGATTCATTTTTAATAAGCGGGCTCTGGCGTAGTTGGTCCAGCACCTCGGGGCGCACCTGCCATACACCTACTGCCGAAGGGTTTTGGTCTTGCTGGCGCAGGTATTCGAAGGCGGCGAAGAAACCCATGATGGTTTTCTTCGTGTTCTTTTGTTTCCAGATAGGGCCTGTAAGGTTACCGTTTACCAGGTTGTAGCCATAAGCATCTAAACCCTGCGAGGTCTGAACTTCTACACCACCATTAAATTGCGGCGATGGGCCTTTTGAAGTAATGTTTACTATACCACCGGTAACATCGCCATACTTGGCAGGTATACCACCGGTAATAACCTGTAACTGCTCGATAGCTGTAGCCGGCATAGTAGGCACCCCTGTTACTTTTACACCATCTATATAATATTGGGTACCCGCATCGCGGCCCCCTTTAATGTTTATTCCTTTACCCTGATCGGCCTGGAACGCACCAGCGGTAGTAGCCGCTATATCGGTAACGTTACGGGTAGGCATGTTGGCAATTTCTTCGCTGGTAATAGTGTTTTGCGATGAGGTTTTGCCCGGGTCAATCAAAGGCACTTTGTAGCTTACAATTTCAACTTCCTGCAACTCTTTAGAAGAAGGCTTCATCTTGATATCAAGAAAAGTAGCTTTATCGGCGTTTACAACCACACCCTGCTGCACCTGGCTGCCATAGCCAATATACGATATCTGTATATTGTATTTACCAGGGCTTAGCGGCTTGATAGAGTAGTTACCATCAAAATCCGTTTGGGTTCCACGGCCGGTAGGCACACCTTTGTTATCTACTATAACCACGTTGGCTACAGGCACCCCGTCGCCATTCTCATCAATGACCTTTCCGGAGATTTCACCGTTTTGGGCGTGGGCCGCATAAAAACCTATAACTAAAGCTAAAAGAGTAAGAAGTTTTTTCATCGCAATTATTTTAAATCAGTGTTGCCTTTAAAAAAGCGGTCAAATGTAATTTTTTTTGCCAAACAAAGTTAAGACGAGGTTAACGGTTTAGTATGGGGTGGTATCAAAAATGACAGATTTATGACAAACCCTTAATAAACAATGCTTTTTACCAATGAAAACAGGGCTTTTACCTCCTCAAAAAAGAAGGTAAAACCGTGTCATAAAATTGTCATTTTTGAATGTTTCGGGGTTTTAACAACTGCATGTATGCCGCAATAATTTAAAACACCACTAATTTTTGCTGCAAATACACGCCCTTTTTTTGCAGGCTTACTACATAGATACCCGCTGCAATCTGCGGTAACTGGATAGTAGTTTGGGGGGAATTTACAGGTGCGCTAAACACTACTTTACTCTGTGCATCGGTTACACGCAGCGTGCTGTTTACCATTTCTTCACCGGTGGTTAACTGTAAGGTTCCATTATTTACAGGGTTGGGATACAGCTGAAAGCCGCTGTTGGTGAGCGTTTGCAGGCCGTTGTATATAAAATTGACAGGTGCACTTTGCCCGCTGCATAAAGGGCCGTTAACCACTACGGTGTAGTTGCCATCCTGTACAGGCGTATAGCTGCTTCCGCTGGCATTTTGTATCAATTGGCCATCGGCAAACCAGCTGTAAGTGTAGCCTGCACCAGTGGGCGAGGCATTTAATACGGTGCCGGCCACTGTAATTTGGGCAGCCGGGGTATCTACCATGGCTATATTTAATGAAAGGGTATTGCTATTGCCGCAGGCGTTAGTGGCAGATACCTGCACGGTGCCTGCCGAATTGATATTGATAATAGGCGATGCCAAGTTTGGCGAAGCTACAAACGACCAATCGCCGGGTAGCGTCCAGTTGTAGGTATCGTTACCTGTTGGGAAAGGGTTAAGCGAGAAGAATGTGCCCTGGCTACCACCCTGGCAAACCGTATCGGGGGCCAGAATTTCGCCGGTTAAAGTGGGTGCCGTGTTTATCTCCACTACCGCCGTAACCGCCT
>DATGXP010000859.1:0-3969 GCA_035298845.1 Chitinophagales bacterium | reverse complement strand
TTATAATTAAACTGGCCGGGGCCGAAAAAGGATCGGAGCATCCGTTACCGGCATCAGTAACGGCCATGCGATAATAGTAGGTGCCGGTGGCGGTGATACCACTTACGCTTAAGGTAGTTCCTGTATTGCCGGTGTATACAGCCCCGGCAGGTGTGCCATCTGCCACACTGGTATATGTTCCGGCAAGCGTAGACGAATATTGCCATTGGTAAGTAGGCGTAATACCATTGCTGGTAGTGCTGCTAAAAGAACTTGAGCCACCCAAACAAATTGCCTGGTTAGCCGGTGCACTTGGTGTTGGTTGCGCCCTTACAGTAAGTGTGGTAGGAGCTGAAAAAGGATCGTTACAGCCATCGCCCACATCTGTAATTGCATCGCGGTAATAATATGTACCTGCAGCGGTTATACCGCTTACCGTTAACGTTGCTGTAGTGTTACCCGAATAGGTAGCGCCTGCAGGGGTGCCTGCTGCTACAGTGGCATAAGGCCCCGTTAAAGCTGCGGCATACTGCCATTGGTGCGCCGGGCTAACTCCATTGCTTACAGTAACAGGCATACTAAAGCTACCGGTTGTACATATAGTACCGTTAGAGGCTGAAGTAACCGTTGGCTGCGCATACACAGTAAGTGTAGCTGCTGCGCTGGTAGATGGTGGCGCACAAGTGCCTGTTACTACTGCACGGTATTGATACCCGCTATTGCCAGCTATTATTGAAGAAAGGCCCAGGGTGGCAGTGGTCCAGTTAGCATATACAGGATTTGAGCCTGCAGCTGTTATAGTGCTAAATGTAGAGCCCCCATTGGTGCTTACCTGCCACGAATAAACAATACCTGTACCCGTTCCTGTTGCAGTAAAGGAGGTGCCGCCCCCGGCGCAGGCATTTTTGTTTACAGGGTCTACTGTTATGTCCGGTATCGATTGTATTACAATGCTAACCGCCTGTGTAGCTGTGCAGCTATTTGCGTTGGTTATAGTCATGGTACCGGTATATGTACCGGCGGCCAAACCTGCGGGTACATTAATAGTAATAGAACCTGCACCCGATGAAAAAGCAAGCGCTGTATTAGGTACATCGGTTAAACCACTAACCCAGTTAATACTATATGACGTAGGGCTGTTAGTTGTAGCCGAATAAGACAGCGTAGAAGTTTGTGCCGATGCACTATAACAAACAGGTGTAACTGTGCCGGAAGTAGTTATAGTAGGGTTTGCCAGGCGATAATAAAGTAGTGCCGACGAATTGATCCAGTTAGAACTGCGTCCTGTTCTTACTTCCAGCCTATCGCAACCGGCACAGCTTTGCAAAGCAGTAAAGGTACCCGGTGCACTATTGGCGTAGTTAATGTTTGTCCAGGCTGTGGCCGGAGTACCGGTATTGGTAGTAAACCTGGCTGTGACACAATTAATAGGCGCACCCTGTGTATTATAATAAAGTTCGTAAAGAGTATTGCCGCCTGCAGCAAAACCGGGTATAGTTTGAAAAGACCCCGCACCAATACCGTTAGTAGTTTGGTTCTGGGTATTACAAATGGGTGTAGCGGGCAGTGATGGCGTACCATCGCCACCATTTGGGGCTGCACCAAGTGTACACTGCGCCGTTGCCTGAAAACAAAATGCCGTAACCAGTAGAACAAGTAAGGCTTTTTTCATATGCAAAAATTAAATTGTATTATAGACCTTCTAGGAAATGGGTGAAAAATTCTTAAACCGAATACTTTTAACAACAAAATATACGTTATAATTCAAAAAAAGCAACGAAATACGGGTGGCGACTGTGAAATACAATATTCAACCTGTAAACGGCAATAACCAAACCATACTCAAAATCCTGTACTTTCTCTCTAATAAGGTAAATTTAACTTAAATTTTGTTGTATTTTTTTGTACTTTTTTATATACAGTGCTTGGCTAGCTTTTTGAACATCCCAACCCCTCAGTTCCGGCATAAAAATCACTAGTAAGGTTAGGATTTACTTAGCGCGTATGTTGCACAACCAAAATAGTTATACTTGTGTTAGCTACGAAATAGATGAAAAAGCCCAAACCCGCTGTAACCCAACGCGCCAAACCATCGGATACAAATTATTTCTACTGGCTGTTGTTTGCCATACCCTTTGTTTTGTATGCCCGTACCATAGGTTTTGGTTTTGTTTATCACGATGATGATGTAATTATTCTGGATGGCGCCAGAGCCCTTCAGCGTTTCGATATAAAGGAGTTATTTACCACCGATGCCTGGTTGCAGGCGAAGCACATTGAACTTTACCGGCCGCTGCAATCTTTTACTTATGCCATAGATTACTTTGTGGGTAACGGAACC
Source organism: Chitinophagales bacterium (assembly GCA_035298845.1). Lineage (GTDB taxonomy): Bacteria > Bacteroidota > Bacteroidia > Chitinophagales > LD1 > Bog-950. The sequence goes on along the minus strand of DATGXP010000859.1, from coordinate 1,649 downwards.
CCGGGGGTTTTTCACCTGCACAATGTGTTGGTATTCTGCTTCTGCATCCTGCTGTTTTACCAACTGCTGCTGGCACTAAAAACAGACCGAACCTATGCCTTTGGCGCCGCTCTTCTATATAGTATTCACTTCACGCTTTTTCATGTAGTATGCTGGATACCGGCCCGTGGTGATTTATACCTGTGCTTTTTCTCGCTTGCCACCATGGTAGTTTGGTTAAAATATCTTGAAAAAGGTGATTGGCGGCTTTTGCCAGCGCTACCGGTGCTTTATCTATTGGCCATGTTCTCTAAAGAAAGTGGTATTATACTACCCGCCCTGCTTTTCTGCCTGCAGGCATTGTTCTATAAATCATCTTTTAAAAAACCGGTTAACTGGCTGGCTTACCTACTGCTTGTGCCCTGTGTTATCTTTTACCTGTATCTGCAAAAACAATCGGTGGCCGCCGGCAATAATTTTTTGAGCATTAGCGCCCTGTTATACAACTTACCGGTACTACCCGAAGAGATCGCTAAATTCTTTTTACCGTTTTTCAGTTCTGTGCTTCCATCATTTACCCCCCTTGTTACCGGTTGCGGTGTTTTAGCTATTATAAGTTTGGCTGCTGCCATTTACTATCAGCGCAACGTAATTGCATGGCCCTTGCTTTTTACCGGCATAGCATTCTTTATATTACCCCTACTGCCTTCTCTATTATATAAGCCGCAGTTTACCCTATTTACCTACGATTACCTCGACCATCGTATGTTTTTTCCATACGCCGGCCTACTAATAGTTTGCCTGGCGCTGCTGCTGCCCGTATTGCCGCGGTTCGATTTAAAACGCTGGGCTTTTTACCCGGCATTGGCCATAGCCGGTTGCTCGTTCTACTTATCGGGAGCCTACCAGTCCGGTATTACTTATTATCAAAACGCTACTACCACCAATCCTAAAAGCGGGCTGGCCTGGCTTAACTATTCGCGGGTGCTGGATATGGAGAAGCGATATCCCGAAACACTTGAAACACTTAACCACTTAACACAAATTTACCCCGATAGCCTTTCCTTCGAGCTTCGCAAAGCAGCTTTGTATATAGAAACCAAAGACTTTAACAGCATGATACGCCAGTGCCGCTATATTATAAGCCGTGACCCGAAATTTGCTGAAGCCTATTTTTATTTGGGAGGGTACTATAATGATATAAACCAAATTGATAGTGCTTTTGCGGTGATGAATGCGGCGGTAAGTGCTGATAGCACTAATCCAGCTACTTTTTTAAAGCGCAGTTCGCTGTTTATCAAAAACAAGGAGTTTCGGAAAGCTCAGGATGATATGGCAAAAGCCATAGCCATAAACCCTAAATTGCATGAAGCATATTTTGAGCGGGGTAACCTTTATGGCAGTATGGGCCTTTACATTGAGGCGCTGGATGACTTTAAGAAATATGTTGAGCTACAACCCAATAACCCATTGGGCCTTTTTTACCGGGGACAGGCTTACTACTTTGCAGGCTTAAAAGAAGAAGGATGTGCCGATCTTAAAAAAGCAGCAGAACTGGGTGTAGCCGAAGCAAAACAAAAAATAGAGGTACTATGCAAGTAAGCCTTACTTGCCCGACACGTGCTTATAAACTGTAGAAGAAATAGAGGCAATAACTGTTTGCATTTTGG
>DATGXP010000858.1:0-4273 GCA_035298845.1 Chitinophagales bacterium | reverse complement strand
CGTCTCTACAAAAAATTATTTCTTATTGTCTCTTGGTGCGCGCTCTCTTCTTTCGCCGCCACCAATCCGGCCCTTAGGCTGGCGTTTTTCTTCTTTCTGCTCGCCGCTGAAAGCACCGGTAAGGTCTTTCTTACCATATACTTCGCCTTTGCATACCCACACCTTGATACCGATTTTACCATAAATGGTTTGCGCCTCGGTAATAGAGTAGTCGATATCGGCTCTCCATGTATGTAGTGGCGTTCTGCCTTGTTTGTATTCTTCGGTACGGGCCATTTCGGCGCCACCTATACGGCCGCTTACACGGATTTTGATACCCTCGGCACCCATACGCATTGCCGAAGCAATAGCCATTTTAAGTGCACGGCGGTAGTTAATACGGGCCTCTAATTGCTTAGCTATGGTTTCACCAACTATAGCTGACTCAACTTCCGGGCGGCGTATTTCTACTATATTAATCTGAACCTCTTTACCTGTCAGTTTCTTTAATTCTTCCTTTACACGGTCAACCTCGCCACCGCCACGGCCGATGATAATACCAGGACGGCTGGTGTGGATAGTTACAGTAACACGCTTCATGGTTCTTTCGATTACCACGCGGCTGATGCCACCTTTTTGAATACGCGCCTTGATATACTGGCGTATTTTTTCGTCTTCTACCAGTTTCTGTGCTGCATCTCTGCCGCCGAACCAGTTACTTTCCCACCCTCTTACAATACCGAGGCGATTTGCTATAGGACTTGTTTTGTGACCCATTGATTTATATAGTTTTTTGTTCTCCTTTTTAAAAAGGGAACGCAAAAGTAAATTTTATCAACAGAGTTACAAATGTTTGACTTATTATTTTTGCAGAAGATAAATGTAACCAAAAACAGGGGTGTGTTTGCAGGCTCACAATATATTGAAAATCAGCTAAAATACAGTATTACTTAACTGAGATATAGTGAAATAGCGAAAATTCGCTGAATTTTAATGACGTTTTCACGTTAATATTGGTGCTGATAAGGGTAAAAATACTGCCCAAAACCACTGAGGTTGCCAGATTAAGCCCAACAAAAACGCCGCTTAACTGGTAAGCGGCGTTTTATATACTTTATATTATATCGTTTATTTAATCATCTCTGCGTCCGCCAAAAAACATCCACACATAATATAATAAGGTAGCCAGCGAAGCCAAAGCAGCAACTACATATGTCATAGCAGCCCACCATAGTGCATCTTTAGCTTTTTCGTGCTCCTGGCTGGCCGTTACGCCCGAGCTGTCTAACCAGGCCAGTGCGCGGTTGCTGGCATCAAACTCTACCGGCAGGGTAATTAGCGAAAACAGGGTGGTAGCACCAAACAGCACTATTCCTATTAATACTACTACCGAACCTATAAGTGGTGCAAAGGCCAGCAGGATAACGCCCGCCAGTATTACAAAGTTTACTAGGCGCGAGGCTACATTAACCACCGGCACCAGGTTGCTGCGCATGGTCAGCCATGCATAGGCACGGGCATGTTGCACCGCGTGGCCGCACTCGTGCGCGGCTACGGCAGCAGCAGCTACACTACGGCCATGATATACAGATGGCGATAGGTTTACTGTTTTGTTCTGCGGGTTATAGTGGTCGGTCAGTTCGCCTTCTACCGATATAATTTTTACATCATTAATGCCATTATCGGCCAGCATTTTGGCGGCTATCTCGGCACCACTAAGATTGGCGCGGAAAGTCTCCTGCGAGTATTGGTTAAACTTGCTTTTAAGGCGCATGCCTACCAACCAACTGATTAGCGCAAACACACCTAAAATCACATACATTCCTATCATCTTGTTTTTTCGTTTTGATTATACCCCGTTACAGCAATTTGCGTGCTACAGGGCTTTTAATGTCTGTTTTGTCTAAAATATGACGTTGTGGCAGGGAGGTTATTGTGTGTGGGTAGATTAGGATGGGGAGATTAACAGGAATTTAGGAAATACTAAGCCGGTGATTGAAATCAACGGCACTTTGATAAAAGGAATGAATACATCTTTTTATTTCCGGACTGGAAGTCCGGCAGGCAGGCAGGCCGCTAGCTGTCAAAACCTGTATTGGTATTATGGACTTCTAGTCCATAATAAAAAAGATATTCCGCTTATCAGGCTGCCAGTGGTTTCAACCACTGGTAAAGAGCCATTGCTTGACAATTGGTTTTTAAACTAACAGCGATTGATAAGTTCAATAGGATTGGATATGGTAATACCTTAAGAGACATATGTTTGTGAGCAGGTATTGAAAAAATGACAAAACCATGACAATAGATAATCGTTTTTTATAACATAAGCATTTACCTTGGTTTGGCAAACGAACACTATTGCTAAACCAAAATCCAAAACTTATGAAACGTTATTTATTGTTTACACTATTGGTAGTTATACATACCTACACTGCCCAGGCCTACACCACAGTGCGCATGCAGGACCCTCAAAAAACCTGGGTTAGTTTTCAAAGTAAGTTAGATACAGCTGTAATATCTATTAAGCCTAAAGGGGCTTATTTTGAGTGCGGGCTTTATCTTACATTCTCAGTGGGCCCTAATATTTCAAATTACAGCTATTATAACTCCGATACTTTCGAAATGCAATTATTTTTCGACCTGCCCGAGGGCTCGTTTGTAAACGATTCGTGGCTATGGGTGGGTAACCAGATAGTGCAGGCATCTATTATAGACAGGGGCCGCGCACAAATGATATACGAGGGCATAGTAAACAGGCGCAAAGACCCCTCTATATTATATAAGAACAGCAACACCCAATACGAGCTACGGGTGTTTCCGGTAGATAAAAACGAGAAACGAAAAGTAAAAATTACCTATATGGTACCTGCCAACTGGAGCAACGGCCGGGCATCATGTCCGCTGCCGCTTAATATTTTAAAAGCATCGGTACAGGCCCCGCATGTTGAGGTGCTTTCGTACACAGATGCCGATTGGTCGGCACCGGTAATCACAGAGGTGCCCGGCACGGTTTTTCAACCGGTACAGGGCCAGCAGTTTACCCGAGCGGTAATTCCTTCGTCTAATGTAACCAACCTTACTGGTATTAATTACTCTTTACTATCGCCTATGCAAAATGGTATGTACACCGCGCTATACCAAACCGGCCCCAACCAGGGCTACTATCAAATGGTAATGATGCCCCTGCAAGCCGCAGGCATAAATTTAAAACGCAAAACAGCTTTCCTGTTTGATTACGAAGGCAACAGCACAACAGCACCGGCAGCAGTGCTGGCAAAAACAAGGCAAATACTATTAGATAACTACCAGCCTACCGATTCGTTCAACCTTATGTTTTCGCAGCTTAGTATTTATCAGTACAGTAATACCTGGCTGCCATGCGATAGTGCTACTATAAATACGGTGTTTAATGCGCTTAACCTGCAAAACCCTATGTCGGCCTACAGTAATCTGCCATCGCTAATTAATGCAGGTATTGGTTTTATAAATGGCACCGGCAGGCAAGGTGATATGATACTGTTTTCCAATACCGATAACTTTTCAACCATAAGTGCCGCCAACCAGTTAATTACAGATTTGCTTGCTGCTATGGGCCCTACCCGCATACCTGTGCACGTGGTAGATTTTCAGGATGCAAATGTTTCCTATGTATGGAGTAATGGCACCTATTATTATGGTAACGATTATTTTAACAGCAACATAGCTGCCCTTACCGGTGGCATATACGAAACTGTGCGATTGCAAAATTATTATTACTATAATAGTAGCTATACGCGTACATTAAGCGAAACCACCGATGACCTTATGCAGCAGGTGCAAGGCAGTATAAATGGGTTCGATAGCTACTTAACTGCCACCAACGGTTTTTGTTACGGTAGCTATGATAATGCACCGCTGGGTATCTTGCCTATAAACAAACCCTACATACGGGTAGGGCGCTATACCGGTACGGCTCCGCTACAGTTTCATATAGCCGGTAATTTTCAGGGCACGGCTTTAAGTCATGATTTAACCACCGGGACTACTGCCGATGCCGATTCGTTTACCAAAAAAATGTGGATTGCCCGCTTTATAGAATCGATGGAGAGTATAGCCAACATTAACTCGCAGCAGAAAGGTGAAATTATGGACTCGAGTATTAGCAACCGGGTGCTATCGCGCTATACTGCGTTTTTGGCACTTGAGCCAAGCGATACTGTAAAAGCCTGCGATAATTGCGAAGATGAGACCAACCCCGGCAACACTACCGCAATAGACGACCTGGAAGACAATACAGCTATTAAGGCTTTCCCTA
>DATGXP010000857.1:0-14432 GCA_035298845.1 Chitinophagales bacterium | reverse complement strand
ACAAAATGGATAGCCCGCTCTTCGGTTTGTGCCGGGCAATCTACGTTATCGCAACGCCATACTGCTTCTTCTTCCGGCCGCACCAACGGCGAATTGCAGCTGGGGCAAGTGCGCGGAAAATCAATTTTAATTTCATTACCGGTTCTTAGGTCGGGTACCACACCTACTATATATGGTATCACCTCGCCGGCACGTTCTACTATTACGGTATCGTTAATGTGTATGTCTTTCTCCAGTATAAAATCTTCGTTGTGCAGCGAGATTGATGAAATGGTAACGCCCGCCAATGGCACCGGTTCTATTTTGGCTACCGGTGTAACAGCACCGGTGCGGCCTACCTGGTATTCTACATTCAGCAGTTTGCTTTGTGCCTGCTTGGCTGCAAACTTATAGGCTATAGCCCAGCGCGGGTGGTGCGAGGTACTGCCGCATTGCTGCTGCTGTTTAAGGCTGTTTACCTTTACCACCATGCCATCGGTGTCTATATTAAATGTGTTGCGTTTAATATCCCAGGTATCTATAAAATCGTGCACTTGCTGAATAGTACTGCACACTTTTATTTCTTTAATGGGCGTTTTAAAGCCACACTGGTACAGTATCTCTATAATATGGTAGTGCGATTCGAGCTTACCAGCCAGCAGGTTTTTACCGTCTTTATCCTCCGCCAGGCTCACCGAATATAATATTGCCTCAAGGTTACGCGCCCTTGCTTCATTCGGGTCTTTTACCCGCAGCGAACCCGAAGCTGTGTTACGCGCATTCTGAAACTGCTTTTCGCCCAGTGCCTTGCGGTCTTCGTTCATCTTTTCAAAGATGTTGCGCCGGATAATTACCTCACCGCGTATTTCTATCCGGTAAATGCCAAACTCAGAGAAGGCCGCCCGCAGCGGAATAGAAGCAAGCGCCTTCGCATTGTTGGTTATATCCTCACCCACAGTGCCATCGCCACGGGTGGCAGCGCGTATCAGTACATCATTTTCATACACCAGTGCAATGCTGCTGCCATCAAATTTTGGCTCTACACAATATTCAATTTCGTTGTTGTTGGTTTGCTCTTTTACTTTACGGTCAAAATCGTTCAGGTCGTCAATATCATACGAGTTCTCCAGCGATAACATGCTTACCAGGTGCGGGACCGGTTTAAAATCGGAGCTTAGCGCACGTGCTACACGTTGCGTTGGCGAGTCGGGAGTAATCAGGGCGGGGTTTTGTGTTTCCAGCGCTTTCAATTGTTTAAACAATTGGTCGTAGTCATAATCAGTAACCACCGGTTCGCTTACTACATAGTACCGCCAATCGTGGTAGTTAATCACATTACGTAACGCCTCTATTTGTTTGGCGACCGAAAAGGGGGCATCGCCTTTTACTAGTTTTTGGCTTAACTGGTTTAGTTCCTGTTCTTGATGTTTACTATACATGTGTCAAATTTGTAAAAACAAAAGGACGTATTGCTACGCCCTTCGTGATTTATTTTGTGAAACGAGTTATTAAAACAGTACACCCACCCGCAAACTCATAAAGCGCATTACGTTAGGCTCCTTCTTTACATCTTTATCAAACAGGTTATTGATAAAACCATTGTGATAAAAAAGGCCTACCAGCAAAGAGCTTTTTTCATCAAACTTATACTCAAAACCCGCACCGGCACCCAGCCGTACGTCAAAAAAATTGGTCCAGAACCCCGGTATTGCCTGCGTCACATCATTTTTGGTTTTAAGAATGTTCTCTTTTTCTATTAATATCTCTGTGCCAGAAAGAGTGGGGATAGAATCGCTGTATGTTGCACGTGCGCTAACGGTAAAATTAAGGGTAGCCCCCACCTGGCCCCATATATTAAAATTGCCACCCTTTATATAATTAGTCTTTAGCTTTAGGTAAGCAGGTATCTCCAGGTAGTGGAAGCTGTACTTTTCGTTTATGTCGCGCAGTTTAACGCCTAAAGAATTGTTTTCGAAAACAGCGCGGCCTTTAATATTACAGCCATCGTAAGCGCCACCCAAACCAGTAGAAAGTCCATAGTTTTTAGCAAACCAGTATTCTACCAGAAAGCCGTAATTAACGCCAAAGCGGGGGCGTCCTTTTTGCAAATCGTTGCCAAAGGGTTTGCTCCAGGCAATGCCCGGCGATACGTGCAGGCCTATGCGTATTTTATCATTTAGGGCAAAGCTATTGGCAAAAAAGCCCAGTAGAATAACCAGGGTAACAATACGTTTCATTGTAGGGTGGGTTGTTTTATAACAGGTAATTGGTTTGCCATCAATTTTTGCATTTTAGCACCGGCTAATTGCATGCTGCTAACCTAAAAAATATTGCAGTCATTTTAAGCTATAAATCTTAAAAGTAGAATGAAAAACAGATTATTGGTAGTACTACTATTAACGGTGTGCGTTTTTGCAGGCTGTGGCGACAAAAGCAAAAGCCGGCCTAAGCCCGATGTGTCTAAAATTGAAGTAGATGCCAGGTTGCAGCGTTTCGACCAGGATATTTTCGCAGCAGGACAAAGCGATTTCAGTGATGAGACGTTGAGTGGTATGCGCAACAAATACGGCAGTTTTTTTGATTTTTATGTAAGCCAGTTTGTAATAGGTCCGCGCCAACCCGGCGATACGGCTAATATTGAAAAAGACGCCCTGCAAAAGTTTGTGAACGATGCCTATATAAACCGTATACAGCGCGCCATAGATGCGCGTTTTAGCAGTTCAAAAGATATAGACGAAGAGCTGGCTCAGGCACTTAAGTATTTCAAATATTATTTTCCCGAAGCACAGGTGCCTAAGGTGGTAGCAATCAACTCCGGATTTTCGGTAGGGGCCTTTACCTACGAAAAAGATTTATTGGGTATAGGGCTAGACCAGTATTTGGGTCCCGGCTATGCCGATTATGATAGTGCCGGGGTGTTTCAATATTTGCAGCATAAAATGCGTAGGGAGTACATTACCCGCAATAGCATGGAGGTGCTTTACAATTTTTACTTTGGAGAAGAAGAGCTTTCGCGGGGTAAAAACCTGGTAGAGGCAATGGTTGAGAAGGGAAAGAAAATTTATTTTTTAAGTTATATGCTGCCCGATGCACCCGATAGCTTGTTAGTTGGTTTTACACAAAAGCAAACTACCTGGTGCGAACAAAACGAAGTAGATATATGGAAGTTTTTGAACGATAAAGACCTGTTGTATAAAGACAACTACATGGACCAAAAGCGCTACCTGGACGAGGGCCCGGGTATTACCGGTATGCCACCGGAAGCCCCCGGAAGTATAGGCAGCTGGATAGGTTTGCAGATAGTGCGTCAGTTTGCCAAAGAAAGCGGCAACAAGATCCCTTTAAAGGATTTGTTAACTAAATATGATGCAAAAACTATTTTGTTGAAGGCTAAATATCGTCCGGCTAAATCTGTGTTCTGAAACGCAAAATTCTATCTTTGACCAAAATACAATAGCCGCTTAAATGTTAGATACTAAAGGGAAAGAGCAGTGGTATGATAAGCTGATAAGGATTTTCAACTCCACAGTTTGCTTTTGTCTGGCCTATGCTGTAATTACCTTTGGGGGGTTCTTTACCATGGCTATGGTGGGCAAGTTCTTTAAGTTTGATGCAAACATATATTATTTCGGTATCCGGTTTATGCTCAACGGTCATAAGTGGAGCAGGCTTAAGGTTACTATGATATATAGCAGCTACCCGCTGTTTGCTTTGCTCTTTGGCCTGGCTATGCTGTACGTTTTCGACCGCATTAAAAAGAAACCGGCTATACTAAATGTATTCCTGGTATGGTGTTTTGTAATAGGCACTTCTATTTTTGCAGCGCAGGGCTTGATTGCATCTTTTGGTGCCAATGAGTTTAACTCCCCCTTTTACCAAAACTTTGCGGTAGTCCATGCCTGGTGGTTTCTTCCACCGCCATTCGTGTATGCTACAAACATTGTTTTTGCTGCACTGTTGCTTTATTTTTCTATTAACTATCCCAAGTTATTCCTTAGTTTTTCGTATTCATTTAGTAAGGTTAACAAGTCATCGCGCCGCAGGCAGTATTTTGTAGAAACTGCCATAGTGCCTTTTGTAATTGGCGCTATAGCTACTACGGCACTCACTTTCCCCATGAATATTTTTGTGCATGCCGTATATATACTGGTAATTGCGTTAGCACTATTACTTAGCTGGATAGCCCTTTTTTATCTTGAAATATTAAAAGATGATGTACTGAAATACAAGGTATTGCAATCGCCCGGTTTTGTGATGGCTTTTGTGCTGGTACTGATGGTGATATTTATTAAAGTTTACTGGCGCGGTATTTTCATTTCGTAACAGGCCATTATGCAGGCCCTTCTTCAAAAACTTTTTCCCGGTAAAAAAAATCTCAGCGCTGCTGCGTTTGTTATAACTGTAATACTTATTTACCTTGCTTGGAAGGGATTGTTCTTTTTATTTAGCCGGGAGGGCACCCCGCTTAACTATTTTTGGATAGGGTTTACCGATTGGTTTGCTGCAGTAACTATAAAACCCGCGGCGATTATTCTGCGCGATATACTGGGGTACAAGTTGATGTATAACCCGCGCAACATAATTATTCAAAATACACCTGGTTTTTTTTTGGCTAATCATTGCCTTGGCGTTTCTGTGTGCGTTATTTTCTCCGGCTTCATTATCGCCTACAAGGGCAAATGGCAACATAAGCTATGGTATATACCTTTGGGCATATTTTGCATCTACGCCATAAACGTTATTAGGTTGGTAGGGCTGGGCATAGTAGAGGAATGTTGCTATGAGCAGTTTTTTGAAGTGGCGCATACGCGTGTGTACCTACTAATGAGTTACGGTATGTTTTTTTTGCTGCTGGTATGGTGGATGAACTACTGGGCTAAGAAATAGCTACCGGCTCAACTCTTTTAGTTTCTTTATCATATCGGGGCTGGCCCAGTCTGTTTCGCCTACCTTATTATAAACTACCTCCCGCTTTTCGTTCAGTACATAAGTGGTTGGTATGGTAGCAATTTTGAGTTCTTTAAGCTTTTGTACTGATCTTAAAACCGGAAGTCCTTTACTGTGGTTTTGCCAAAAAGAATTTAGCGTGGCTTCGCTTTCATCACTTATCAAAAGAATCGTTACATCGTTATCATTAAGCAGGTTTTGCGCTTTTTCCAGCGATGGAATTTCTTTCATGCAGGGGCCACACCAGGTAGCAAAAAAGCACACGACCAGGGTACGGCTTTCGTAACTGCCTAGTAAGACTTTTTCGCCGTCAATATTGGTTAATTGAATCTCTTTAAAGTTTAGCACCGGCGCTATCCTGTATTTGTTGTACAGATATCCTGCTACCAGTAAAGCCGCTACAAGCAGTGCGCCGTTAATAAATTTACTTCTCATTCGGCAAACCGGTTCTTATAATCAATAGCGCTTTGCTTAATTACCTCCAGGGCTTCTTCGCGGCCATATACCGCAGCTATTTCCACCCGCTTCTCTTCGCCGGTGCCGGGCAGGTCTTTATAAGTAAGAAAATAATGCTTTAACCGGTTAACGATAGATTCGCTCAACTCGCTGATATCTTTGACGTTTCCATACACGGCATCGCCTTTCATCACCGCAATTATTTTATCGTCGGCTTCGTTCTTGTCTATCATTCTGAAACCACCGATGGGTATAGCCTGTATAAGTATGCCCCCATTTTGTATGTTCTTTTCTTCCAGCACCAGTATATCCATCGGGTCTTGGTCGCCGGCAATGTTTTGCTTACCGGTTTTAGCCATGCAGTACTTGCCTACTTCTATATCGCAAAGGGTTTGCGGTATAAAACCATAGAGGGCCGGCACAACATTAGAGAATAACTGGGGTCGGTCAACTTTTAACCAACCGCTGGCCTTATCTATCTCATACTTTACAGTATCTGCCGGCACAATTTCTATAAATGCTGTAAGCACATCGGGAAACTGGTCGCCGAAAGATATGCCATGCCACGGATGGGCTTTATAAGGAGGACATTTCATTTGTTGATACGCTTTTAATGCTAAATACAAGATCCTTCACCTCTCAAAGCATCGGCTCAGGATGACAAAGAATGAGGAATTACCAGCTACCGCTGCTGCCACCACCACTAAAGCCACCGCCGCCAAAACCACCAAAGCCTCCACCGCCGCTGCTACTGCCACCACCAAAACCGCCGCCCCCAAATCCACCGAAGCCTCCACCCCATGTGTTCAGCCCCCTACGGCTATAAGTAGTGCCACCGGTATTTCTGAAAATGCGCGGCAGTATAAAAACCACTACCAGTATAATTAACACAATAACCCATATAGGTATTGTTTGCCTGTCGCGCTTTTTATTGCCCACATACATGCCCGATAGACGGCCCATAATTTCATCGGTAGCCTCATCGAAACCAGCGTAAAAATTGCCCTGCTTAAAATTGGGCACCAGTGTGCTTTTAATAATACGGTCGGTAATAATAGCCCCCAGTTTTTCCTCTACACCATATCCGGTGCGTATGGTTATTTTACGTTCGGCTTTTGCCATCAGTATCATTACCCCGTTGTGGTTTTGCTTGCCACCCACTCCCCATTTTTCGCCCAACTCGGCAGCATAGCTACCCACTTCGGCGCCCTCCAGGCTTTCTATAATTACAATGGCAATTTGGGTAGAAGTAGAGTCATCGTAAGCTACCAGTTTGCGCTCCAGACTTTGCTGCTCGGCGGCAGATAGCACGCCGGCAAAATCGTTTACCAGCCGCGGCGGGTTAGGCTGTGCGGGAAAGTTCTGCGCCACTGCGCCAAACCACGTTGCCGCTACCAAAAGCCATGTAAACAAACTTTGTAGTTTGTATTTACTGCGGACTTCCAATTTCGGGCTTCCGACTTGTCTACCCTTCAGATATTTCATTGCTTAGCTCGTTTTTATCATTATCCTTTAGTGGGAAATACTGTTTAAGGTGCGCCCCTGTTTCTTTAACTGCAAAAAGAATTCCTTCTATAAACTCACCTTTTTTAAAATGTCCCGCCATTACTTCTTTAATGCCATCCCAAAAATTAGCAGGCACTACAGCATTGATACCTTCATCGCCTATAATGGCAAACTTATGGTCATCGTAAGCTATATATATAAGGGCACCGTTTTTATCAGCTGTTTCATTCATCTTTAGCTGAAAGAAAACCTCTGTAGCGCGATCGAGCACATTTTCGTTTTTGCATTTAGGTTCTACGTGCAGGCGTATTTCGCCCGATGTAGTAGCCTCTGCATCGCCAATGGCCTGCACAATGGCCTTGCGCTGTTCGTCGGTAAAAAATTGTTTTTGAAAAAGCATAGCGTAGTAACAGGTAAATGATGAATAGTAAATAGTGAACAGCCGAAGCCATTCTCTATTTAAGACTTTAGAATTTTACTTTAGGAGCATTCTCGGTACCTGCATCTGACTTAAAGTAGCCTTTAGGTGTAAACCCGAAAAGCTTGGCTGTAATTACAGCCGGAAAAGTAGACAGGTTAGCGTTGTAGCTATTTACCAGGTCGTTGAATTTTTTACGCTCAAAGGCAATCTTGTCTTCGGTGCTGGCCAGTTCTACGCGTAATTCAGAGTATCCTTGTACGGCTTTCAGTTCCGGGTATGCCTCTACCGTAGCTAACAGGCGCGATAGGCTGCCGCTTAGCTGGCTTTGGGCTGCCTGGTATTTGGCAATATCTTCATCAGATAGATTGCTTGGGTCAATTTTTATGCTGGTAGCCGATGCGCGCGCCTGCACTACTTTCTCCAGTGTTTCGGCTTCGTACTTTCCACCACCTTTAACGGTTTCTACAAGGTTAGGTATAAGATCTGACCGGCGCTGATAGGCCGCTTCTACGTTGGCCCATTGTGCGGTTACTCCTTCGCGTTTTTCTACCAGCGTGTTATAGCTGCAGCTTGATAGAGTAGACGCAATAATTACTGCCGCAAAAAGCCTGAATAAGTTTTTCATTTGTCTGATTGGTTTGATTTTGGTTTAAAAGTAAAAACTTTGAGCGGTTTAAAGGCTGAGGGGAATCATTCCACTCACACTATGCTCGCTCACTGTCTCATTTTTTTACATTTGACGTAACACAAAACCTAAAATTGTATGAGTAACCTGATAGGTGAGTTTAACGACTACCGCACAAAAATGAATGAAGTGATACTTGCCAAAGATAATTTGGTGCTAAAACGCTTTTGGAGCCTTGATAATCAGGCATATGCCGATGGAGCGCTACCCACCAAAACCAAGGAGCTGATGGGACTGGTGGCCAGTATGGTGCTACGCTGCGACGATTGCATTAAATACCACCTGGGCAAATGCCACGAGTTGGGTACCACCACCGAAGAGATGTATGAGGTATTTGCCATAGCTAACCTAGTGGGTGGCTCGATAGTGATACCACACACACGCCGCGCTGCCGAATACTGGGAAGAACTGCTAAAAGCATAAAAAAGCCACATATACCAAATTAGACAACACTTCCACACCTGTTCAAACAACGAATTGCATATAGTTATATGCCAAGTAAGTTTGCAGGGTAAAGAATTTAAAAGAAATTCGTGCTACCCAAGCTCTCATTATGATAAAAAACAATTACTCCTGTACCACCAATAGCAAGCACTTTCTTTTAGCCATACTTATGGTATTGTTTGTGGGTGCAGCCAATGCACAGGTAGCGCCTGTAGCGGGCGACGATTTTTTTGCTGTCTTTGAAGACACGCAGTTGGACGATAGCGTTAGCGCAAATGATTCGGATGCCGATGGCCCATCAGCCAACTATACCCTGGTGAATGGTACCGCTAATGGCATGTTGTTTTTAAATACCGATGGTACGTTTAGTTATTTGCCGGTATTGAATTTTAACGGTACCGATTCATTTGTATATAGCCTGTGCGATGGCGGCACACCTGACTTATGCGATACTGCCACGGTGGTAATAACGGTGGACGCTGTAAATGATACACCCACCATAAGCCAGATAGGCGGAACATTGCCCGAAGATGCTGCTGCTACGTTTTGCCCGCTGATAGCGGATGTAGACAGCAACCAAGTATTAACGGTAAGCATTTGTGGGGGACCTGCCAACGGAACAGCAATAGCCGATACCAATTGTGTAACTTATACTGCTAACAGTAATTTTAATGGCAACGATACCATTTGTTTGCTGGTATGCGATAACGGTACACCGGTATTGTGCGATACAGTAGTGGTGGCGTTTGCTGTAGCCGCAGTAAATGATGCGCCGGTTGCCGGCGATGACGTTAATACAGGTAACGAAGACACGGACATAAGCGGAGATGTAATCGGCAATGATGGTGATGGCCCTGCGCTTACTTACACAGCAGATATTGCCCCTGCTTACGGAACCGTAATTGTAAATGGCAACGGCACTTACACTTACAGCCCGGCGGCTAACTTTAATGGTGTAGATTCATTTACTTACTCCGTTTGCGATGGTGGAACACCGGAACAGTGCGACACTGCTACCGTTGTAATTACGGTAACTGCCGTAAATGATGCACCAACCATTAGCCAGGTAGGTGGCACATTACCTGAAGAATCTACGGTTACGTTTTGCCCGCTAATAACTGATATAGACAGCAACCAGGTATTAGCGGTAAGTATTTGCGGTGGCCCGGCCAACGGAATAGCTGTAGCAGATACCAATTGTATAACTTACTCGGCTAACCCAAATTTTAATGGCGCCGATGGCATTTGCTTGCTGGTATGCGATAACGGCACACCGGTATTGTGCGACACGGTTGTAGTTCCCATTGTAATAAGCGCCGTAAATGATGCGCCGGTAGCGGCTGATGATAATATAGCAGCACCACAAGGCGTCCCTTATAATGACGATGTAACCGGTAACGATAGCGATGTAGACGGCCCTACTGCAGACTATACCCTGGTAACTGATGTAGCCAACGGAACCCTGGTTTTAAATACCGATGGCAGCTTTACCTACACGCCAAATACCGGCTATGCCGGTACCGATACATTTGTATACAGCCTGTGCGATGGTGGCACTCCCAACCTGTGCGATACTGCTATGGTGGTTATTACTGTAAGTGCTGCGAATGCTGCACCGGTAGCCAATGGCGATAATTTTACTGCCAATGAGGATATGCCGCTGAACGATGCCGTAACCGGCAACGATAGTGATGCCGATGGCCCTTTAGCAAATTATACTGTGGTAACTACCAGCCTTAACGGAGCACTTACGCTAAATGGCGATGGAACATTTACCTACGCTCCTGCTGCAAATTTTGCGGGTGCCGATTCATTTACCTACAGCCTGTGCGATGGCGGCACTCCGGAGTTGTGCGATACGGCCACAGCAGTAATTACAGTGGCCGCTGTAAACGATGCACCGGTGGCGAATGATGATGCTTTTACTACCACACCGGGCACAACATTGAATGAGAATGCCGCTACTAACGATACAGATATAGACGGCCCGGCCGTAGACTACACTTTGGTAACAGAAGCAGCTAATGGAACACTGGTACTGAATACCGATGGTAGTTTTACCTACACACCCAACACCGGCTATGTGGGTGCCGATACATTTGTGTATAGCCTGTGCGATGGCGGCACTCCGGATAATTGCGATACTGCCATAGTGATTATAAATACGGTTAGCCAGAACAACGCGCCGGTAGCTAACAACGATAACTTTGCAACCAACGAGGATGAGACTTTAAACAATACCGTTAGCACTAACGATACAGATGCAGATGGCCCGACCGCAAACTATACCACGGCAACCACCACTGTAAACGGAGCACTGGTGCTGAACACCGATGGCACCTTTAGTTATGCGCCCAATGCTGAATTTGCCGGGGTAGATTCATTTGTATACAGCCTGTGCGATGGCGGTGTGCCGGTGCTGTGCGATACGGCTACTGTAGTTATCACTATTAACATAGTTAATGATGCGCCGGTGGCCGCCAACGATAACAATACTACTGCCGAAGATGCAGCAGTAAACGGCGATGTATCGGGCAATGATTCGGATATAGATGGACCGGGCGCTACGTATACTGTAGCTACAAACCCGGCCAATGGCACAGTTACCGTAAATGCCGACGGAACCTATACGTATACACCAAATGCTGACTTTAACGGCTTTGATTCATTTACCTATTCGCTTTGCGATGGAGGCACACCTGAACAATGCGATACAGCTACTGTACTTGTTAGCATAACAGCAGTAAACGATGCGCCTGTAGCAGATGATGATGCCATTACTATTAACGAAGATAACGTTGCTAATGGCGATGTAAGCGCTAACGATAACGACGTAGATGGCCCGGGTGCTACTTATACTATAGCAGGGAACCCATCTAACGGAACACTTGTTTTAGGAACAGATGGTGCTTTTATCTATACACCAAACGCAGATTTTGCGGGATGTGACTCGGCTCTTATTTCGGTATGCGATGGCGGTACGCCTAACCTGTGCGATACTTCGTTGCTGATAGTTTGCGTAACAGCAGTTAACGATGCGCCAAATGCGGTTAACGACAACAATACTACTGTAGAAGATGCGCCTGTAAACGGCGACGTAAGCACCAACGATACGGACCCTGATGGTCCGGACGCTACATATACTATAGCCACCAACCCTACCAACGGAACATTGGTGTTGGGCACCGATGGCGATTATATCTATGCACCAAACGCAGGTTTTTCTGGTTGCGATACAGCTGCCATCTCTGTATGCGATGGGGGTATACCTAACCTGTGCGATACTTCGCTGCTGGTAATTTGTGTGGCAGCTGCTAACCTGCCTCCGGTAGCGCAGAATGACAGCCTAACCTCGCAAGAAGATGCAACGCTGTTAATAAATGTATTGGCTAACGATGCTGACCCCGAAGGTGGCCTGGGTAACCCGACTATACTCAACCAGCCTGCACATGGCACAGTAACTGTAAATGGCGACGGAACCCTTACATACGTGCCTGAAGCAAATTTCAACGGTACTGACAGCTTTAGCTATATAGTATGCGATGGAGGCACACCACCGCTGTGCGATACAGCTACTGTGGTACTTACTATTACACCGGTAGATGACATACCGGAAGTAACTGCCCAGCCTTTGGTAACCGATGAAGATGTAACCGGTTCTACCTGCTTTGATTATATACTCGACAATTTACAGGATAGTGTAACGGTAACTATTGTTTGCAGCCCGGCTAACGGAACAGTGGACAGTGTAACTGCCGGCAACGGACAGATATGTGTGGTGTATACCCCCGGCCAGGAGTTTAATGGCGAAGATAGTGTGTGCGTGCAGCTGTGCGACCTTGCAGGTGGCGGTTGTATAACAGTTACAGTACCAATTACAGTAAACGCCAAAGAAGATGCCTGCCTGTGGCTAAAAGGTATTTCGCCAAACGGAGATGGACAGAACGATTCTTTCTATATTAATTGTAACAGCGATTTCCCATCATCTACACTACGCATATTTAACCGCTGGGGCGATGAGGTGTACCGCAGCGAAGGACACTATAACAACGACTGGTATGGCCGCAACCAAACCGGTAAAGACCTGCCGGATGGCACTTACTTCTACATTTTCGATTACGGCGATGGAGTGCATAAAGCACATGCCGGATTTATAACCGTTAACCGATAATACGAGCAGCCATGAATAAGAATAAAACCACTCAAAAAGTAAATAGCATGAAAAAATATTTCATGATAGCCTTTATAGCGCTTACCGGCCTTACTGCAAACGCGCAGCAGGATGCCCACTACTCGCTGTATATGTTCAACGGCCTGTACCTTAACCCTGCCTATGCGGGTAGCCACGAGGTGGTAGACCTCATGGGCATTTATCGCCACCAATGGGCCGGCATAGAGGGCGCACCACGCAGCGGCAACATTAGCGTGCATGGTGCCTTGCCACGCAACCAATATGGCCTTGGCTTAACTATATCGGGCGACCATATCGGCCTTACCACCTCTATAAGCGCTACCGGTTCGTTTGCTTACCGTATCAAGGTGAAGAAGACAAGAATTTGCCTGGGCGTGCAGGCCAGCGCTATGTATTACCGCCAGGATAATACCAGTGCCATACCCGGCGAGTTGCAGGCACAGGGCTATTACGACCAGATGTACTCAGTAAACCGCACACTGGTTATTCCTAACTTTGGTGCAGGTATTTATGTATATAGCAAAAGGTACTATGTAGGTTTTTCGGTGCCGCATATAATACCTGCCAGCCTTAACAAGAAACTGGAGATGAATGCAACCAATGCCGTAGCGCACCAATACAATCACTACATCCTTACAGCTGGTGTTATAATTGGCAAAGAAACCAGCAAAGTAAAATTCCGCCCATCGTTTATTGCCAAGTATGTAAAAGGGCTAGACCGCAATATTCCTGACTTTGATGTAAGCGCAGCTTTGTTATTTGTTGACCGTTTCTGGCTGGGGGGCACTTACCGCCTTGCATCGGGCCTTGATAATAAAAAGGGCTCGGCGGTGGTAGCCTGGTTTGAATGCAAGATTACCCAGCGCCTGCGCGTAGGTTATGGGTTTGATTATTCATTAAACAAGCTGAACAATTTTGCCAAATACGGCTCGCACGATATTATGCTGGGTTACGAGTTTAATACCGGCAAGAAAAGATTTGTATCACCACGTTACGTTAGCTATTTCTAAGACTATAAATTTAAGCACTATATGAAGTTGAAACTATTGCCCACCCTTGTATTGATAATGGCCTTAATGATGGGCTTTGCACAAACGCCCAACCTTGTAGCGCCAGTAAAAAAGTCGTTTACCGCCAAACAAGGTGATAAAGCATTCAACCGGTTCGACTTTGCTATGGCCATAAAGTATTACAGCAAAGCGCTGAAGCACCCAAAGGTCAATCCGGATAGTATTTACCTGGTGCAGAAGATAGCCGACTCATACAGAATGCTTAATCAACCAGCCAGTGCTGAATTGTGGTATAAGCGTTTGGTAGATAAAAAAGTGGGGGGCGCCACCAATGTGTTTTACTATGCCGAAGCCCTGCGTGTAAATCAAAATTACCCGCTGGCTAAAGAGTACTATGAGCAATATAAAGCTGCCAACCCAACGGATAAAAATGTACAGGACATATTAGCTGGCCTTGACAACATGAAAGAGCTGTCGAAAGACCGCGGTATTTTCAAAGTAGATACCCTGGCAATTAACACTCCTCAATCGGAATTTGGCCCTGCTTTTTATAAAGACGGCAGTATATTTTTTACCAGTAACCGCAATGGCAGAAAAGACTCGAACATAAGCGACAACTGGAGTGCCAACAATTTTTACCAGATATACCTGGCTACGGCAGATAGCGGAGCTACTAAAGTAAGCAGTGTAAAAAAGATAAACGGCTGCAAGCCCAATGGCAAATTTCACGATGGGCCTGTTACTTATTTTAAAGGTAATAATGAATTGATTTTTACCCGCAGCAATTATAAA
>DATGXP010000856.1:0-5699 GCA_035298845.1 Chitinophagales bacterium | reverse complement strand
AAAAATGAAGACAGCCTGATAGTGGGCGATGGCAAGCAGGCCATCTACCGTTTCCGTGGTGGAGAGGTAGAGCAGTTTTCTGTATTGCCAAAAGTATATGGAAGCGATGAAGATGAACTGCTGAAGCAACGCGAGATAGCCGTAAACAATTATGGTGCGGAAATAGAACTGCTGGAAAGCAACTACCGCAGCACCAAAGAAATTATCGACTTCAACAATGCTTTTTACAAGCAGATGCTCGACCTGCCTGAGTTAAAGAACAAAAGTATATACGCCGATTTTTTTCAGCTGCAGGGCAAAAAGAAAACCGGTGGTTTTGTAAGCCTGGAATTTTTGAAAGAAGATGAGGCTGCCGAAAAAACATTGAACGATGTGCGCTGCGAACGGGTAGAAGAAATTATTGCCGAGGTATTGTTACACGGCTATAGCTGGCGAGATATTGCCGTGCTAACCCGGAGCAACCTGAATGCAAGCGAAATAGCCTCGTACCTGGTGAAGAAAAACATACGGGTAGTATCGCCGGAGAGTTTGCTGATAAACCAATCGCAAAAGGTGCAGTTATTACTTTCTGTATTCAATTACCTTAACCGTAAAGATGACCACATAGCGCGTGCAGAGATTTTGCATTATGCGCAATTGCTGCATGGCAAAATTGCACGCTTTGAGTTAATACAGTTTGATACAAGTACCGTTGAATTTGAAGAAACTTTCAGAACGCTGACCGGCATTCACTTTGATTCAACCACGCTAAATACCGGAAGGCTGGCCGACCTTACACAGCAACTTATCCGCACATTCGGTCTGAACGATGATGACCCATTCCTGCAATTTTTGCTGGATGAAATACTGCTCTACACTTCGCGCTACGGTAACTCAATAGGAGACTTTCTGGTGTGGTGGGAAGGTGTAAAACATAAAAAGAGCATCATTTACCCTGAGAGTTTAGATGCGGTGCGGATTATGACCATTCACAAATCGAAGGGTTTGCAGTTTCCGGTGGTGATACTGGCTGATGCCGTTGAAGAAAAGAAGCTGACTAAGAATTTCTTTTGGGTACCGCTGAGCAAACCTTATCTGCCCGACCTAAAAATTGGTTTGCTGCCGCGCAACAAACAAGTATTGGAAACTGAGTTTGCCGGTTTGTACCAGCGCGAGGATGAACAATCTTTTCTCGATTTGCTGAACCTGCTGTACGTAGGCACCACACGGCCTGAGGATGCACTTTACATACTATCGGAAGAACCGGATAAAGAACCTACCGAAAACAATTCGGTTACCGCCCTGTTCATTTCGTTTTTAAAATCTGTGCAACAATGGGATGGCTTTCAGCAATATGTTTTTGGTGAGCCTGAGTTTAGCCGCGATACCTTTAAGAAAGAAAAGAAACCAAAATTTGAACTTTACCAAAAAGAAGCAACCCAATCGGCCAACCTGCTTGCATCAGCCATTAAGGTAAAAATGAAAGCTGAAGCCTTATGGAGTAAAGATGCTACAGGCAAAATTGATGCAGGGAATTTGCTGCACGAAGCATTAAAGCAAATACGATACGAGGGCGATGAAATAACCGTGGTGAACAAAATGAACGCGGCCGGCCTGCTTACCGGCGAAAAAGCAAACGAACTATTGCAGCAATTGAAAGAAGTAATTTACCATCCGGGCATGAACGCTTTATTTAAAGAAGGGCTACAGGTGATAGCTGAAAGGCCGTTGCTTAAACAAGGTGAACGCATTCGCATACCCGACCGTGTAGTGCTGCAAAACGGCGAAGCTACTATAGTAGAATACAAAACCGGTGTGTACGATACAGCACACGCCGGTCAGCTAAAAAAATACGGGCAATGGCTGGAAGAAGCCGGAGTAAAAGTGAAAGAGAAAATCATTTTCTATACAGCAGATAAAAAGATGGAGGTGCTAGCATGAAGAAGTTTTTAGAACGCACCGCCGAACAGATAGTAGCCAAACACGGGCGCAACCTCAGCAACGTATTAGTGCTGATGCCCAATCAGCGCTCGTGCACTTACTTTAAAAATGAGTTAAACCGGCAAGCTGAACAGACAGTATTTGCCCCTGAAATACTTACCCTGACCGATTGGATGCTGGCCCAAAGCCAACTGGTAGTGGCAGATAATATTGAACTGGTGCGTGAGTTATATGCCTGCCATAAAGAAATTGGCGGCGCGCAAACACTGGATGAGTTTATGAGCACGGCCAATGTAATGCTCAACGATTTTAATGAGCTGGACATGCAGCTAACCGATGCAAAATCGTTTTTCAAAAATCTGAACCTGCTGCAGAGCATGAAGATTTATGAACCCGGCGAATCACCTACCGAGTATAAATTGCAATACAAAAAGTTTTGGGAAGACTTTGGTAAGATGTATTACCTGCTGCGCGATAAGCTGCTAGCCGCTGGTAAAGGTTATGTAGGATTGGTATTGCGTGAGGTTGCCGAAAGATTAGTTCGCGATAAAGAGGCTACAAGTAAAGTAAGCATTGCATACCTTATAGGTTTCAGCCACCTGAACAAAAGCGAAGAGGCTGTTATTACCTGGCTGCTTAACCACACCACAGCCGAAGTAATTTGGGATGCCGACAACTACTATGTGCGCGATGAAATGAAAGAAGCGGGCTCGTTTTTCCGCGAATACAAAAACAAACTGCGCACCGGCGAGAAGCAGTTTACAAACGGTATAAGCACAACATTAAAGAAAGTGCAGGTGATAGGGGCAGCCAAAAACGTAGGCCAGGTAAAGGTAGTTGCCGATATTTTGCAGAACCAGTTGAAGCTGAATGAGGAGAATGCTATTGATACCGTAGTAGTAGTGCCCGATGAAAAATTATTGAGTCCGCTTGTTGCCAATATACCGGCCAATATTACGGCGCTGAATATTACCATGGGGTTAACCATTGCGGGCAGTAACCCGGCATCTTTCCTCGATATACTTTTCCGGCTGTATCACAACTCGCAGAAATACCAATCGAAGAACAGGCCCCAGCGGTTTTATTATAAAGATGTATTCGATTTATTACAGCATAGCTACTTACGCCTTCTGTTTGGCGATATAGATACCGGCCTGTTTGTAGAGACCATGAAAAAGCAGAACCGGGTGCTGATTCGTAAAGAAGAACTTGAAAAGGCTTTTGGCAAAACGGTTAGCCCGATTTTTTTTGAAGGAACAGATACGCTCCAATTTGCCGGGTACCTGCAACAGTTTATTACCACGGTGCTTGATAAGCTGGTAACTGCTGTGGATCTTGGCAACAGTGCCTTAGCTCCTGATGCAGAAATTGCTTTCCGCTTACTGACTATACTCAACAACACACAAAGCGTTTTCAGCAGCGGTGAAAATATCAGCATTAAAACTTACACCCAATTACTTAAAGAAGATTTCTACAATACCCGTGTCCCATTAGAGGGCGACCCGGTGCAGGGCTTACAGGTGATGGGTTTGCTGGAAACACGCGCCCTCGATTTTAAAAATGTAATCATACTATCGGCTAACGAAGGCATATTGCCGGGAGGTAAAAACATGCGCAGCTATATACCCTACGAAATGCGCTACGAGTTTTTAACCACGCATAAAGAACGTGATGCGGCTACAGCTTATCTCTTCTACCGCTTGTTTCATCAGGCAGAAAATATTTTCATTCTCTACAACACCGAACCGGATGAACTGGGCGGTGGAGAAAAAAGCCGCTTCATTCTTCAACTGGAGCAGGAGTTAAAGCCTGTAAACCCACAAGCCGAAGTACGCGATATGATATTCGCTATAGACCCGCCACCGGCGCTGGAAGAAACACCTATTATTATTAAGAAGGATGATTTTATCCTTCAAAAGCTGGAGGGTATACTAACCGAATCGGGCCTTTCGCCCTCGGCGCTTAATACGTATATCAATTGCTCGCTGCAATACTATTTCCGCTACATAGCCGGCCTGCGCGAGCAGGAAGATATGGAAGAGAACATGGAGGCAGCTACTATTGGCTCGGCAGTGCACTACGCGCTGGAGAAGATTTATATGGAGAAAGTGGGCCAGGTGGTAAGCCCGGAATTTGTAGATGCACAGCTTAAAAACAAACCCCGCATAGAGCAGTTGATTCGCGAGCACCTTGCCAAACGTTTTGAAAGCGAAAACCTGAAGAGCGGCAAAAACCTGCTGCTGTTTAAAGTATGCGTTAAGCTTACCGAAGAATACCTGAAACACGAAAAGAAGACAATAGAGCAGCAAAACGAATGGGGCAACGAGTTGCGTATTGAAATGCTGGAAGATAAGCTGGAGCATGTGCTGCCTATAAACGGTAAGCAAATAAAAGTGGCAGGCCGGGTAGACCGCATAGAAAGCGTGGGCGGTGTAGTGCAAATAGCCGACTACAAAACCACGAAAATATCTACCATACCCATATTGAATGAAGAAACATGGGCCGAACTTATATCGGACCCTAAGTTTTCTAAACCGGTGCAGTTGTTGGTATATGCCTGGCTGTATAACCGTATAGCAGGCAAACCTGTGCCAGTACGCTCGGGTATCTACTGGCTGCGCGATAACAACAAGAGCCTGGATACCCTGCGTATAGACAAGCAAAACGATATACTTGGCGAAACTGAAATAAACCGCTTTGAAGAAAAGCTGGTGGGCGTATTAACCGAAATGCTAAACGAAGAAACTCCCTTTACTAAAACAAAGGATATAGAGCGATGTGAGTTCTGCGAGTTTGCGCGAATATGTGAACGGACTTAAAATTTGTTGAGCAATTTATCCTTCTTACTAACGCCATAAGTATTGCGCCCTTACAGGGCTTACCCGTATCTTTATGGCACGAGGGGCTGACACCCCTCGCTGATATATTATCGGCCTTTCAGGCCTACCTAAACAGCTTGTAACAGCAAAAAAAAGGCGGAAACTTTCGTTCCCGCCTTTTGCATTATATAGTTTGCAAACTATTGCTTTACAAACTTGGTATTAAACTGTCCTTTACCGGTATTAAAGTTTAACAGGTAAATACCATCAGCCAGGTTACCTACCAGGATGTTTTGCTGGTGGGCTCCCTTGCCCTGGTTTTCGTTCTGCAAATCAATAACGGTTCTTCCGGCCAGGTCAAGCACCGAAATTTTAACCGGAGTTACTTCGCTTAACTCATAGCTCACATTCAACACATCGCTGGTAGGGTTAGGCTGCACCGAGAATGTAGCCAGTGTAGCAATGTTGTTTATACCCAGACAAACTACAGTAAATGCATCAGAGGTATCTGCACATCCACCCTGTGAAACCACCACACGGATATACTGGGCTACATCAAAGCAATCAATAGTATCCCTTTGCGAAACGTTTGGCAGTATAGAAGCAGGACCGTTAGGATCTGTTTGATATAACCACTGGTAAGTGGCATTGGCCGGGCTGGCCTCTAATAAAGTAAGCCCGTTGGCAGTACCCAGCTCGGTAAGTGTAGCGTTAGGAGTAATATTTGCAAATATTGTAGGCGGATTGCCCGAGCTGCCGTCGCAACCATTTTGTGTAACGGTAACATTATATGTACCGGTAGAATCGATAGAAATAGTTTGTGTAGTAGCGCCATTGCTCCACAGGTAGGCCGAATAGCCAGCACCTGCATCTAAGGTTACAAACTGCCCTGTGCAAATGTTTTGTGTGCCACCAGGCGTAATAGCAGGCACTGGTGACTGAGTTACTGTAACTACCACC
>DATGXP010000855.1:0-10031 GCA_035298845.1 Chitinophagales bacterium | reverse complement strand
GTAAACACTACACCGACCAAATGGCGCTGTTTAGTAAAGAGCAGTTTAAGCCCATGACGTTTGATTGGGAGCAGATAAAAAGAAAGGCCGAGAAGATTTACACGCCCGGTCAATAGCAGTTTATCAGTTAATGCAGAACATTATATTGCCAAACATTTTAAAGCCGATCTATGAAAATTTTAAAAATAACCTTGCTTGTATTGCTTGCTTCGGCAGTTATTGGCGGCACTTACTTTATTGGCTATAAATCGGGGGCGGATGTGGTACGCAATGGCCTTTTGGCTAATTACCCTACCGTTAAAAATGTGGTGCAGAGCAGCGATATAGAAACGGATAGCACCCTCACTTTTACAGTACAAGCACAAGACGACTCTGCATTGTTTAATTTGCTCGGCAATAATACAGCCGGTGAATCAGTTCAGGTTTCTGTTCCTTACTACGGGCGCTATGGCATAGATTTATCTATCCGCCATTTCAGGTTATTTATAAATGATGACAAGGATGTAGAAATGTGGTTGCCGGGTGTAACCTTACGCTACTGTGAGTTGAAGTTTGACCAGATGCTTGTAAATGGAAAGGCGGTGACTACTGCTAATCCCGCAAAGCTGCATAAGGCAATGTATGACTACTTAATACCATTGCTTAGCAAAAACAAGTCGGCTCAAAAAGCTGGCAAACTGGCGGTTACAAAAGCATTAATGTATTATTTTATGCCCTACAAATTTGGGTTAAAGCTATACATAGATAAAGAGTACCAGGATCTTCCTTTAGTTCCGGGAGCCAACCAAACTGTTGAAGAGGCTGCTAAAAATGCTTATGGTCACCAATAATAGCCGGTCTGCTTAGTACTAATTAGTAAGTGTAGTGAGCCCTTTAAACACTATGTTTTTTGCAAGTATCTCGGTTATGGGTGGGTAGTTAATGCCTGGTTGTTTTTACTTAGCAATGTTGTTTTGTTTAATGCTTTTTATTAGTTCTGTCTGCTCTATAAAACCAGTATGTCTCCAAATCAATTGTTTATTGCTATAAAGTAATAAAGTAGGCAGGGCATCTATCTTTAGTGACCTCGCAATTGCCTGGTTGGCATCTGCATCTATACGTACTATCACTACCGAGTCGGCCATGCTTACTTTCATCTCTTCCAGGTAAGGGGCCATTTTTTTGCATGGGCCGCACCAGATAGCGTAAAAATCTATCAGCACTTTTTTATCGGTGTTTAGCAACTGTTCAAACTCGGCCGAGCCCATGCCAACATTGTTTACATTCTCTTCGGGCAGGTTGGCGGCCCGCCATTTCATCATGCCGCCATCTAACTCATATACAGATTTAAATCCCATACTGCGCATTTTCTCCGCCGCAGCATGGCTTCTTCCTCCGCTCAGGCAATACACAAATACAGGTTTGGTTTTGTCAAACTGGTTAATGCCGTTTTCAAATCCGCTGCCATTCCAGTCTATATTCTGTGCATTGCGCAGGTGGCCGTTGTTGAATTCTTCTGGTGTTCTTACATCAATAACCGGTGCGGCTGGCATCTCGTTTATTGTTTCGGCAAATTTATTTGCATCCAGGTTGTAGTTTGTAGCCTGTGTTTTGGCATTGCAACTAATCAGTGCCAGCATTACCAGTAAGGTGAAAGGCAGAAATGAATGTTTCATACTTATGCGTGTTGCTCTATTATTTGTTTTAAAAAATCGGCGGGCACTACACCGCTCTGCCGCCATTTTATTTGTCCTGCTTTAAATAATATTAAAGTAGGCACTCCCTGTATTTGATAGGCGCTGGCGGCCTGTGGGTTCTTGTCCACATCTATTTTAATGATACGGGCTTTGTTTCCCACTTTGGCCGATAGCTCTTGTAAAATAGGTGCCATCATTTTGCAGGGACCGCACCACTCTGCGCTAAAATCTACAAGCACGGGTGTGTCGGATTTTATAAGCTCGGTAAATGTGTTTGCCTTTTCAGTTGTTTCCATGGTTGTTTGGTTTTATTTCTTCAAATTCTACTATCTCAGTTTGGTCCGGATTGTCTTTAGCTATGGGGGCTGCACAGCTTTGCGCGCCGCAACAACCGGTGTTGGTTACCGCCTGAAACATAAAGAAGGCACTAAAGAAACCCATAATTGCATCGTGCATTTGAAATGCCTGTACTGCTATGGTAACACCAATGAATAAACGCAATAGGCGCATCAGGTGCCAGTTTGTAAAAAGATTTTGTTTGATAGTTTCCATCTGTATGTTTTAACGCTGCAAAGTTCGCTACTTTATTTATGCGGTGTGTAACAATTGTTACGTAGCAGCTATCACAGCCGGCTATTAAGGCCAGCCCAACCTCCGCCATTATGTACATCGGCAAAGCCATTGCTTTTTAATATGCTTTTTGCCTGTGCACTGCGCACACCAGAGGCACAGCAGGTAATAACCGGCTTGGTTTTATTTAGTTTTGAGTAGTGGTTAGAAAGGTTGTTCAAAGGTATGTTTAACGAACCTTTTATATGCCCCTGCTGATATTCAGCCTTGGTGCGTACGTCTACTATAGTAGCTCCGTTTTTCACTAATTCTTTGTAATCGGTTTTTGGGCCAAGGCCAAAAAGCTGCTTAATTGTATCTATCATTTTATTTGTTTTTTAGATTATAATAACGAATTAAAAGGGAGGTTTTTCTTTTCTATTTCTACAAACAATTCGTTTCCCATACGGGGTTTAATAGAGTTGGTGCAGGTTTCAAATTGCAACAAATTGAAATAAGGCTCGAACAATTTTATATAGTCTTCTTTCTTACCACCAAAGGGTGGCCCGGCTTTTTCAAACTCTACATTAAACAGTAAGCCGGTAATTTTTCCACCTTCGCGTAGCAGGCTGTGGCATTTATTTACATAGCGAGCCCGCAATGAAGGGTCTATGGCGCAAAAAAATGTTTGCTCCAGTATTAAATCGTATTTGCCCTGGTGATCGAAAAAATCGGCGTGCACAATCTGAATGGGCCTGCCCGCAAATTTTTCTTTCAACCTGTTGACCAGTGTTGCAGAAATATCTATAACTGTTACGTTGTTAAACCCCTGTTGCAATAAATACTCTGCCTCGTAGGCATTACCACAGCCGGGTATTAGTACAGATATGCTTTTATTTTTTAGTGTATCTATATATTGTTTAAGCGGTGGCGATACACCGTTAAGGTCCCAGCCGGTTTCATTATTTACATATTGGGCATCCCAGTAGTTTGCATTTAAAGGCAATCCACCGGTGGTAACGCAACATTGTAATTCTTCTTTCATTTCCATGTTAGCAATTGCTGTTTACATCCAGCCAGCTGCCACCATTGGTGCAGTTAATGCCCTGGCTCTTCAAAAATGAAGTGGCTTGTCCGCTGCGGTTGCCACTGGCGCAGCACAAAATAATTGGCTGTGGCAAAGCTTTAAGTTCATCTATGCGCGATTGTATTTCCTGAAGGGGTATATTAATACTGCCCGCTACATGCCCGCCCATAAATTCGCCTGGTGTTCTTACATCTACAATTGTTTGTTTGTTGCTCATGGTTTCTGTATTTTATTTAATAGAATTATTTATTCGGCCAATCATACAACTTGATAAACTTTTTAGTTGCAACAGTAGGCCGTTTTCGTCGGTAGCTTCGGGGTAACCCAGCTGGTGAAGCCTGCCGGTAATTATGTCCCTGCCTATGTTGTCGTAACTTACAGTTACTTCGTCTTTATCGTTATCTACCGTTACTGTTTGAACCCCTTGCAGTTTTAGTAATTCAGTTTTTATAGTTGTAGCGCAACCATTGCATTTCAGGTTAGCTATGAATATGCTTTCAGTTGTCATGGGTATGGTTTTTAGTTTCTGGTTTCCGGAATGTATTAATCAGCAAGGCCCCCATAACTGCGCCATACAATGTGCTGTTAACCGGGTTTGAGGTAATGGCACATGTGCCGCTGGCGCACCCTACAAAATAATAGTATAAGTAGCCGCCTATAGCACCCACCACTATGCCTGCTAAACTCAGTGTATATTTATTTATTAGGTTCATTGGCCCTTTTATAATAAAGTGCTTGGGCACACATAATTGGTCTTAGGCACATCGGTTTTTGCAATCTCAGTAAAGCCGCCTATTACATCTACAAAATTATCGTAGCCCCTTTGCTTTAGTAGCGATGCGGCTATCATGCTCCGGTAGCCACCAGCGCAATTCAGTATAAAGGGTTTATCCTTCGGAAACCCAGCCAATTGGCTGTTGATTTGATTTAACGGAATGTTTAGTGCATCTACTACATGTTGCGATTCAAACTCGCTCTTCTTTCGCACATCTATCACTACCGGCTTGCTGCCTGCGTATCGGTGTGCAAACTCTTCTGCAGAAATTCGGTTGATGGTATCCATTTCCCTTCCAGCTTTTTTCCATGCGTCTATCCCTCCCTCCAGGTAACCTATAGTGTTGTCGTAACCCACTCGCGATAAGCGTATAATAGCTTCCTCTTCTTTGCCCAGGTATGTAACCAGCAAAATTTGCTGTTTAATATCGCCAATCATTTCGCCTACCCACATGGCAAAGTTGCCATCCAGTGCAATATTTATGCTGTTGGGAATATACCCTTTGGCAAAGTCATCTGCGTTTCGGGTATCTAATACCAAAGCCATAGTTTCGGTAGCTATAACTTCAAACTCACTTACTGTTAAGGGTTTTTTACCCCTCTCCATAATACTGTCGAGGCTCTCGTAACCCTTAATATTCATTAATACATTTTTAGGGAAATATGCTGGCGGAGTAGTTAAGCCTGTAAGCAGAGATTTGATAAACTCTTCTTTGTTCATATCAGCACGCATCGCATAGTTGAACTTTTTTTGATTGCCCAGCGTATCAGTAGTTTCTTTACTCATCATTTTTCCACAGGCACTACCGGCCCCGTGATTGGGGTATACAATCAGGTGGTCGCCTAGCGGCATAATTTTATTGCGCAGCGAATCAAATAGATATCCAGCCAGTTTTTCTTCTGTAAGGTCGGCTATTACATGTTGCGCCAAATCGGGCCGCCCTACATCGCCAATAAACAGGGTATCGCCGGTAATAATTCCATGCTCTTTACCTGTTTCATCTATCAGCAGGTAAGTAGTGCTTTCCATGGTATGCCCGGGCGTGTGAATCACTTTTACTTTGTAATTGCCCACGCCAAACATTTGATTGTCTTCGGCTACAATAGCATCAAATCCAGGTTTAGCCGTAGGGCCATACACTATCTTTGCACCCGTTTTTTGCGCCAGGTCTAAATGGCCACTTACAAAATCGGCATGAAAGTGTGTTTCAAATACATACTTAACTTTCGCATTATCTTTTGTAGCACGGTCTATATAAGGCTGCACTTCTCTAAGCGGATCGAATATGGCAGCTTCGCCATTGCTTTCTAAATAGTAGGCTGCATGTGCTATGCAACCGGTATAAATCTGTTCTATTTTCATGGCTGATTATTTTTTGTTTTACGACGCAAAGATGGCATGCTTGAATTGATCGGTTTGTAACATTTGTTGCATATGGCTTCGATTACCTGGCATCAACCCACATTTTTACAGCTATTAACATTAGTACAACCGAAAACACCTTTTTTAAAGTATTCTGTGGTATATGTATGGCAAATTTTGCGCCTACGTAACCGCCTACAAAAAAGAACGCGGCCATTATCAGCGCTGTTTTTATATCTACCGAGCCCTGCTGGTAATATTGCCACGCGGCTAGTGCACCTACTGGTAATACAAACATTATAAGGGCGGTGCCTTGCGCCATTTGCTGCGTAAAGCCTAACAGCATTACCAATGCAGGTATTATTACTATAGCGCCGCCTAAGCCCAGCAAGCCGCTTAAAATGCCTGCCGCCAGACCAATAGCACCTGTAATAATTATTTGTGTGGGTGTCATGTTATTTTTTTTGTTTGGTAGAAATACCGAATGGCAAATACAACGGGCAGAAACTTACTATAGAGGTAAGTATAAATATGCCGGCAAATACCAATAGCGCAATGGCTACGGCACCGCTTACTACATTCATAAAGTAAAGTACTATTACTACTGCCGCAGCTATTAATCTAACTACACGGTCTAAAGTTCCCATATTGGTTTGCATACAATTGTTGTTTTTGGTTGATGCAAAGGTGCTTTACAAAAACAAAGTAGCGGGGAACATTTGTTACATGGGATATGAGTTTTCTCAGCCCAGTAGCTCAATTACGTTTCTTCCAAGTTTTACCAGGCCTTTTTGCTCCATTTGGCGTAGCAGGCGGCTTACGGCTTCGCGGTGGGTATGTAGCTCATCTGCAATTTGCTGGTGAGTTATGTGCAACGCTTTGGTATGCAATGCCTGTGCGCGCTGTTGCAAATAATGCAATAGTTGCGCATCCATATTACTAAAGGCTATCAGGTCAATTACATTCATTAATTCGGCGTAGCGGATGGCATAGGTGTTATTTACAAACTCTTTCCACTCCTTATACTTAAACCATTCATCTACCATTTCGGCGGGTATCAGGTATACTTCCGTATCATCTTCTGCTACCGCCTTTATCATGCTTATTTGGTTGGCCCGGCAACAGTTTAACGACATAGCACAGGTTTGCCCGGGATAGATATGATAAAGAAACACCTCGCGCCCATCTTCGTTTACGCGTATTACCCTTATGCTGCCTTTGGTTACAATAGGCACAAATACAATTTTGTCGCCGGCATACATTAATACATCTCCTGCCGCAAAGTGTTTAATGCGGGCGTGCTTACCAAAATCGGCGAGTAACTGAGAATCTTTAAATGCAATATTGGATAGTGTCATTACTTAGCTATATAAAGTTTGTGGCCAAACGTCGGCCTTATTGTTTCTCAAAGTAAGCACCATTTTATTAAATGCGCATTATTGATTTTTTATTATAAACCCCTATCTCAATTTTGGGGAAGGTTGCCGAATCGATTTTTATAACCCTTGATGGGCGGCAGATAGCAAGCGGTTACGAAATTTGGTTGATGGTATTAGTAAGGCCGACATTCAATCATTATTTTACTTTTACCGCAAAACTAAAACCACATGAAAAAGAAATTATTTATGGTATCGGCCGTGCTTGTAATGGCATTTTCATCATGCACCAAATGGGCTGATGATTGGACAGGCGTGTATGATAGCACCACTTCAAGCTTGTACGATAGAGTTGTAATTACTGAAGTGAAGAATAAAGTAATTAAGCTGGAGCTGCAAAGAAGTGTGCTGGGCTATATTACAATAGCCACTATAGCTAATGGCAAACTAACCTCGGCAAACGCTGTAACTATTGATGAAGACGGAACTATAGCCGGCCAAAGTGGCACCTGGCACTTTACTGGTAGCGGTACGCTAAACGGTAACCAACTGATAATCGCCGGTACTGCCTCTCAGCCTGGTTCTTCTAATATCGATTACGCGTTTAGCGGTCGTAAGTAATGGGGGATTGCAATAAAATAGAAAGCCCTTCATGTTAACATGAAGGGCTTTCTATTTTATTGCATTGTTGTGGGTAGCAATTACTAATTCAGATATCTCGATGATTTATAAAATACCTTTTTCTCTTTAGGGCCGGGTATGCGGTAAATTAACTGAACCTCGTGTGAACCGGTTTGGTAGCGGCTAAGCTTGCCAAAATCAAAATCGTAGCTGTAGCTGGCCAGCAGGCTTTTAGTAATGTGTACACCCAGCATAGCACCGGCTGCGTCGTTGCTGCGATAAATAAGGCCTGCTACAATGCGCTTGTTCCAGGTCAGGCTAAGGTTTACTTCGGCTTGTGCAATAAAATCTATGCTGCGCACAAATACCATAGGCGTAAGGTTGAACTTACTATTAATATCCCAACTGTATTTGGCATAGCCAAAGTAGTGGCGCGGTACGCGGAAGGGTGTAGCGCTTTTAATACCCTGATCCAGGTTGCTCACCGAAAAGCCGATAGTAGTATTGTAACCGCTAAACTCTAAGCCGGCAGAGAGGAACGCTTTAAATTTATTATTGTTTGTAATAAGGGCGCTCTGGTCCTGGTTAATATGGTCTTCGTAAATGAGTTCTTCGCCTTTTTCAAAGCTATTGAATAAACCTACTGCCAGGCCTATAGAAAGGCGGGCACGGTCGTTCAGGCGCTGCGAGTATGCGTAGCTTACTTTAGCGGTGGTAAAGCGCTGCTTACCCAGCATATCGTTGCTTATTACAAGGCCTACACCGCCTCTTATTTTTTTAATGCCTGCATACGTATTAATAAGTAAGGTGCTTGGTGCGCCTTTAAAACCCACCCACTGCTGGCGGTATAGCGCGCTCAAATGAATATCGCGCGTATTGCCACTCACCGCCGGGTTAAACACATGCGTGTTATATGCAAAGTGCGCTATCACCGGTTCGTTTTGCGCTTTTGCCTGTAGGGCGGCTATTGCTATGGTTAGTATGGTCAAAAACTTCTTCATAATATGTTGTGTTAGTGGTCTGATATACTATCTTTTCTTCTATTAAAAGTCCCCTTCATGGGGTTTAGGGTCTAATCTTTTTGTATTACCTGGAATGCCGTCCGTCTGTTCTGTTGGTGTTCTTCTTCGGTCTTAGCGCCTTTTATAACCGGGTCGCTAAAGCCAAAGCCCTTAGCTGTTAAGTGCGTTGGGTTAATGCCTTTGCTTACTAAATAATCTACTACGCTCTTGGCCCGGTTTTCCGATAGTTTGGTGTTATATTCCAACTTGCCACGCTCATCGGTGTGCGAGTTTATCTGTACAAAAGCATCCGGTGTATCTTCCAGTATTTTTACCAGCTTATCCAGGCTGGGTTTCGATTCTTCGCGCAACACAAAACTGTCAAGGTCATAGTAGATGTTGTCAATCTTAATTTCGGTCTTCGGTATTTTCTTAATAGCGAAGTCGTAGTTGTAGCCGGTGCCTTTGCTAAACTCTTTGGTGTATTTCTCGCCTTGTGTAGTCAGCTTTTTGCTATCGCCAAAGTACCCTTGGTTCAGTACGTTCAGTTTGTAGTCCTTATCCTGGTCCAGCATAAAGCTGTACTCGCCATTTGCGTTGGTTGTTGTGGTGTCGGTGGTGCCATCAGCAGCAGTAAGAACCACCGTAGCGCCTGCAATAGGCTGGTTATTATCTACATCTATTATGCGGCCCTTTACCGTTAAATAAACCGGCGTAAGAAAAAAGCTGTAGATATCATCACTGCCCTGGCCACCCGTGCGGTTGCTGCTCAGGTAGCCGCTTTTTCCATCGGCGTTATAAGCAATAAAAAAGTCATCGGCACTGCTGTTAAATGGTTGTTTTAGGTTTTGTGGCTTACTAAAGGTGCCGTTGTTATTTACCGATACAAACAGGTCGAGAGCACCATAGCCCGGAAGACCATCGGAAGAATAAATAAGGGCCGAGTCTTTTACGGTAGGGAACGCCTCATTAAATTCTGTATTAATAACTGGTCCGGCATTTACCGGTTCGCTCCAGCTGTCTCCGCTCTTTTTGCTTATCCATATATCGTAGTTGCCCACGCCACCTTCCATATTGCTTACAAAATAAAGTGTGTTGCCATCTGCCGATACTGCCGGTTGTTTCATATCAGCCTTTTGAGTAAATGATAGAGGGCTTGGCCTTGGTGTGCTGAATGCACCGGTATTTTCATCATAACTTACCTCGTAAATTTTGTATAGGTTACTTTTGCTTTTAGCATCGTTACCACGGTCAAAATACGCAGTTTTCGTTTTTTCGCAGTAGCACAAAAAGCCTTCGTTCACGGCGGTATTAAGCGTGGTTACTTTGGCTGCTTTGCTCCATGTTTTATCTTCTTTACTATAGGTAGATTGATATAAATCAGTAAATGCCTGGCCATCGAACGAATAAACTTTTTCATCCTTATTCTCTAATCGTGCCGAGGTGAATACTACCTGCGACTTAAGACCGGTAGCAGCGTAGTCGCCAAAAGGAGAATTCAACCCTGCTTCGTTTTTAAACGTAAACAGCGATGAATCTTTAGTAACATTCATAATGAATTTTGCGTTGTTCAGCTGCAGAGGA
>DATGXP010000854.1:0-1935 GCA_035298845.1 Chitinophagales bacterium | reverse complement strand
GTATCTACCGGTGTAAGACCCAAGGCTTTAATACTTTCGGCACTGGCCGGCTGCACGGCTATAGATGTAGTAGAACTGCTTAGAAAAATGAGGGTAGAGTTTACCGACTTTAAAATTGATGTGGAGGCAGAACTTACCGAGGAGCACCCAAAGGTTTATAAAACGGTTACCCTTACCTACTTTATAAAGTTAAAAGAGGAGAGCGACCGGGACAAAATGGAAAAGGCGGTTAATCTATCTCAGGAAAAATATTGTGGTGTAACCGCTATGGTAAAGAAATTTGCCGAGCTGAACGTGAGGGTAGTGTATCTGTAGGGTTTACTTAAAAACTTATAAAAACAGGCCGCATTTTCATTTTGTTTAGATATAATCTAAATTCGCACCCACTGTGAGCGAATTACTAACTGAAGAGACTATAAAAACGGGTATTGTAGATGCCCTTAAAACGGTATTTGATCCTGAAATACCCGTTAATATTTACGATTTGGGCCTTATTTACGAAATAAACGTGTTTCCCGACCATAATGTTGAAGTGGTAATGACACTTACCTCGCCCAATTGCCCTGTGGCAGGAACATTGCCCGGAGATGTGGAGCAGAAGGTAAAATCGGTAAGCGGCGTAAATGAAGTGACTATCGAATTGGTGTTTGAGCCATCGTGGAACCAGGAAATGATGAGCGAGGAAGCTAAACTTGAATTGGGCTTTTTGTAGATTTACAATTACTTAGAGATAAATACTATCAAAAATTTAAAATAACAAACTATGTATCCAGCAGAATTAGTAGCGCCTATGAAGGCAGACCTTACTTCGGTGGGTTTTGAGGATTTGACCACACCCGCCGATGTCGATATTGCAATTACCCAAACCCCGGGCACTGTGTTCCTGGTGTTTAACTCGGTATGCGGATGTGCTGCAGGTGCAGCCCGCCCGGCTGTAAAAGCAGCTGTAAGTACTGCGAGTAAACTTCCATCTAAACTTGTAACTGTATTTGCCGGCGTTGATAAAGATGCCGTGAATAAAGCGCGTGAGTATACATTACCATACCCACCGTCATCGCCTTCTATGGCATTATTTAAGGATGGTAAACTGGTGCACTTTGTAGAGCGCCATCAGATTGAAGGTAATAATGCGCAAACTATTACTGACCACCTTACTAAGGTGTTTGAGCATTTTTGCTAGACCCTTATCGGTTTTATAGCTTAACAAGCCACCTGCTTTATAAAAGCAGGTGGCTTGTTTTGTTAAGAGCAGAGAGGTAAATCATCCCTTGCTTACAGCATAAAACTATATCTTGCCGCGCATGAGGTGCAGGCCCGGATATTTGCTGTTTTTACTTGTAATGCTCGGTGTTGTTTTGCCCGCCTATGCTCAGAAAACAGAAACCGATACTTCGGCAACCAGGCGTTTTAAAGGCTTTAGAACACCCCGCTTTCCTTCGGCCGATAACGTTATCAAGTCTAATTTAATCCCCATTTTATTTGGCCAGATTCCATTGTGCGGGGAGATAAGGGTTACTTATGAGCGTATGATATGGCACAATCAATCTATCTCTTTAGGCGCCTCTTATAATTTCCCTAACCTGTTTGCTTTTGTAATGCCGGCAATAATAAACCCTAACCGCACCACGCTTAAGCGCTATAGCCTGAGGGGTGCCCGTATTACATTTGGTTACCGGTATTACCCGCTTAGCTCAGAGGCCCCTAAGGGTTTCTTCTTTGGGCCTTATTTTTCCTACAACTTTGTAAGGATACAAGAGCGGCATGGTAACGGCTCGTATGAGCTGGTTAACTATATAAACGGTAGTTTGATTTGTGGCTACCAGGCTAAGTTTGGCAAGCACATTTTTTTCGAGGTGTTTGGCGGGCTAGGCTATAAGCGCAACTTCTCGGTGTTTTACGATTCCCGCTCAAAGGATAAGTTTACCGAAGACCTAT
>DATGXP010000853.1:0-5619 GCA_035298845.1 Chitinophagales bacterium | reverse complement strand
ACTGGTGTGCCGCCTGTGCTCGACGCCACGGTAACCGATGCACTGGCCGTGCAGTTAGCGCTGCCCGTAACAGTAACTGAATAGTTGCCCGCAGCCACACCATTTATAGTTGCAGTGGTTTCGCTGTTGTTCCATATATAAGCAGTAGCGGTTCCGTTTACTACCGTAACAGTAGCTGTACCGTTGGTAGCGCCGCAGGTAGTGGGTGTAGAGGCTACTGTAATATCCAGGGTAGATGATGAAGTGATGGTAATTGAATCTACTGTTGAGCAGGTGTTAGACGCATCGCTTACCGTTACGCGGTAAGTGCCGCCGGCAGATACAGTATCATTTGCCGTAGTGGCACCATTGCTCCACAGGTAGGTTGCGCCTGGTGTGTTGGTGCTGGCTATTAATACAGTAGTCTGGTTGCTGCACGAAAGTGGGTTCGGGTTGCTCAATGTAACCACCGGTGGTGTACCGCTGCTGCGTAAGGCTGTAATCCAGGCAGCATTAGCTGTATTATTAGCAGCACCAGGTGTTTCGCCCACGGTGCTGGCGGTATCAATAAAGTTAGCCTGGTTGTAAGGGTCATTATCTACAGTGTTAGCCATATAAATAACCTTATTGCCCTGGTCTACGTTGTAATACACATCTATTGCGTTGCTGTTGTTGCCCCAACCAATAGCGTGGTAAGCAGCTGCATAGTTTGCCGGCGATACGGTATGAAATGCATCACCTCCGTTTGCCATGCCCAGTATAGTCCAGTTACCGCTGGCCGAGTAAGTAGGGTTGGTGGCGTAGGTAGTCATGCTGCCACCGCTGGCAGGCAGGGTAGTGTTCTTTTGCAATACCGATGAGCTTACCGGTACTATATATACCAGGTCATTATTGCTATCAGATACATCGTTGGTAAAATTGGTGATGTTTCCATCATCATATATTACTATCAGGCTGCCCAGCTTTACATTGGCCCATTGGGCTATGCTGTCAAAGCGTACGTGGCCGCCGGCAATACCGGTACCCGAACCGCTGGCATGCCAGCTGTTATTGTCATCAATTATCCAGCCGCGTAAGTCTACGGTATTAGCACCGCCGCAGGTGGGTGTACCGGTTACCAGTAGCTCAGCATACTCTTTATTGTTACCTTGCGATAACTCGTTAATAATAAGCTGGGCATTGGTAGTTGCCGTTGTCAGCATAAGTGCAAATAAGAATCCAAGTTGTTTCATAGTAAACCGCTTTGTTTTGCGGGGGCGCAAAAGAACGAATAATTTATTAAGAAAGCATTAGGTGTGTCTTATTAAAAATAAGATAACAGGGCCTGGCTTTAACAAATGACGCTATTATCATTTTTTATCAAATACCCCGCTCAAAAACCACCATTTTGCAGACATGTTTATGTTGTATGTGATACTTACTGCACTGTGGGCCGGCCTGGCCGATACGCCTAAGGTGCGCGAAATAAGCCTGGAGCAACTACAATCTGCTACCTTACTGAACAATGATACCCTGTATGTTGTTAATTTCTGGGCCACCTGGTGCAAGCCCTGCGTGGCCGAGATGCCTTATTTTGAAGAGGCTGCAACTAAATTTGAAGGCAAAAAAGTAAAGGTGGTTTTTGTAAGTTTGAACTACCCGCGCGAAATAGCCAGTGTAGACAAATTTGTAAAGCAGAAGAAAATTGAATCAGACTGCTACATACTAAACGCCGGAAACCCGAATGTGTGGATAGATAAAGTAGAAAAGGAGTGGGGTGGGTCTATACCGGCTACTCTATTATATAAGAATGGTAAAAAGCTTTTCTTCCGCGAGGGAGAGTTTACACAAACCGAATTAGATTCAATTATTAAAACCGGCCTGCAATAGCGGCTATAAAAACAAAGTATCAATTATGAAAAAGACAATCTTTCTTGCCATGGCAGTGTTTCTGCTGGCTTCCTCATTTAAACCCGAAGGTGGTTACAAAGTAGGTGATGAGGCAGTTGATTTTAAGCTTAAGAATGTAAATGGTAAAGATGTATCGCTGGCAGATTATAAAGACGCCAAAGGCTACATCGTTGTATTTACCTGTAACCATTGCCCGTTCAGCGTAAAGTATGAAGACAGGATTATAGCGCTTGATAAGAAATACCGCGCTCTGGGTTACCCTGTTATTGCCATTAACCCTAACGATGCAGTAACACATGAGAGCGATAATTTTGAAAACATGAAGAAGCGTGCCCGCGAAAAGAAGTTCACTTTCCCATATCTTCAGGACGAGTCACAAACTATTGCTACTTCTTACGGCGCTACCCGTACCCCCCATGTTTACATTCTTAAGAAAGAAGCTAAGGGCAACATAGTTAAATACATTGGTGCTATTGATGATAACAGCGATGATGAAAAAGCTGTAAAAGAAAAGTATGTAGAGAAGGCCGTAGATGCTTTGCTTAGCGGTAAAGATGCCGAGCCTAATTTTACAAAAGCTATCGGCTGCACTATTAAATGGAAGAAGTCGTAATAGCTGAGGTTATTAAATTGACAGAGAGCGGGCGGTATTTACCGCCCGTTTTTATTTGGTATAAGTAATACGGTAAACGGCATTGGCAAAATCATCGGATACCAATAAGGAGCCATCTTTTAACTGGAGAATATCAACCGGACGGCCCCATGCCTTACCATCTTTAAGCCAGCCCTGCGCAAAGGGTTCGTATACCGGTGTGCCATCGCTCTTGAAGCTTACCATCGTTACCCGATAGCCCACCGGTGAGGTACTGTTCCATGAACCATGCTCGGCTATAAAAATGCTTTTGCGGTATTCTACAGGAAACATGTTCCCGGTATAAAATTTCATACCCAGCGCTGCTACATGCGGGCCAAGGGTGGTTACCGGTTTTGCAAACTCGCTGCAAGCCCGCTCTTTGCCATAATCGGGGTCACTTATATTATCTCCGTGGCAATAAGGGTAACCAAAGTGCATCCCTTTTTGCGGTGCTCTATTCAGTTCATCAGGCGGCACGCTGTCTCCCATCATATCGCGCCCGTTATCGGTAAACCACAACTCACCGGTTTGCGGGTGCCAGCTAAATCCCACCGTGTTGCGAATGCCAGAGGCATATAATTCAAAACCGGTACCATCGCTATTCATTCGGCAGATAGAAGCATACCGGTTATCTTTTTTAGCATCATCGCAGTTATTGCAGGGTGCACCTATAGGTATATATAATTTACCATCGGGCCCAAAGGCAATGTATTTCCACCCGTGGTGCTTATCGGTCGGCAGCGAGTCGTAGACCAGCACTGGTTTTGGCGGGGCGGCCAGGTTAGCCTCTATATTGTCAAATCGCCATACCTTATCTACTTCGGCCACATACAGGGCACCTTTGTAAAATGCAACTCCGTTGGGCATATCCATACCTTTGGTTATTACATACTGTTTCTCTGCTTCCTCATTACCATCTGCATCTACCAGTGCAAGCACTTTATCGCCTTTTCGGTTGCCTACAAATACGGTCCCTTTATCGCCTAACGTCATGCTACGGGCGTTCTCTACATTATCGGCAAACAGGCTAATATGAAAACCCTGTGGTAAATTTATTTCGTTGGGTAGGGGCCGCGCGGTTTTCTTTAGTGCTTTATTAAAGCAGCCCTCCAGGCTTAAAAAGCTGATAAGGCAAACACTGAGTATTTTGAACTGGAGCATGAAGTGATTTTATTTAATTCAATCCTTCTCTACCAAATCTGAGCCAATTGCCTTTAGGTGCTCTATCTTTTTTGTAAGGCAAGCCGGGCACAGGCAATCGCTGTTATCGGTTGGCTTTATTTTAGGTAATTGGTTACACCAACACTGCATAGCGGGCGCATTTGCCCCACATTCAAACGTGGCGCTACAGTTTGTGCAGGTCTTCTCCATACCATTAGTTGAATAGGTAAAGTGTGCGCACCTGCGAGTCTGGTCTGCCTATAATATTA
This sequence comes from Chitinophagales bacterium, assembly GCA_035298845.1. Taxonomy (GTDB): domain Bacteria; phylum Bacteroidota; class Bacteroidia; order Chitinophagales; family LD1; genus Bog-950. The sequence continues at coordinate 1,686 of DATGXP010000853.1, read as the reverse complement.
TTGATGTAATCGTTTTGTGCTACCAGTGCTCCTTTTTTAATGTAGCCTTTGCCATATGGCATACAGGCACCCCACGAACCGGATGTATAACACTTGGTAAAATCATCAATCTTTACAAATGTATGGCCGCCTACTACCAGTACTCCGTATTTAAATTGTTTGGCCTCGCTTAGCGATGCAGCCATATTCTCTTTGTTCAGGCTTATAGTTTTGGCCGCATGTTTTTTAGCAATAGCATCTACACTGGCTACCAGTGCGTTATTGCTCACCTTTTCGGCAGTTGCTGCGGGAATGTCTTTAAAGAAATCTCTTACCACAGCGGCGTTATCCTGCCCTTGTGCACCGGTTAGTATTAAGAGTAACGCAATAAGAAAAGTGAAGTGTTTCATGGTTATTCGTTTGTGTCTGAATTATATTTACTTAAATATTCTGCCGAAAAAATCCTGCATATCCTTAAATGAAGCTGTATCTGCCGCCGCATTGTAGGCTATAGGCAAAGAGAACTTCTTTCCGTTTTCAGTGGCATCCGGATTGGTAAACGCATGGGTAGCGTCAGCATAGCTTTTAAATGTATAGTGTGCACCTATCGAGTCCATTTGCTTTTTAAAAGCTGCCACTTCAGTTTCAAGTACAAACTTATCGGCCTCTCCGTGGCAAACCAATATCTCTGCTTTCAGCAGGTTTTTATCGGCCGGTGTGCCCAGCAGACTACCATGAAAGCTAACTACTCCTTTTATGTCTTCGCCCAGGCGCGCTACATTCAGCAATAAGCCACCGCCAAAGCAATAGCCAATGGCAGCAATATTGTCCGTATCGGCCACAGGGTAAGTTTTGATTTTTTCTACGGCGGCATCAAAACGTTGTTTGGCCATTTGCGGGTTTTGGTAAAAAGGCATAGCCAGCGCCTTCGCCTCATCGGGTGTTTCGGCGGTTTTGCCGTTGCCATATATATCTACAGCCATAGCCAGGTAACCTAAAGCGGCCAGCTGGCGGGCGCGGTTTTTTACATAATCGGTCTGCCCCCACCATTCGTGCACTATTAATACTACCGGTCTCTTGGTAGTATCATTTTCATTATAGGCTACCAAACCGTTCATGGCTACGGTGTCAGCGGTATAGGTTATAGTTTCTTCTTTTATTGCCATTGGCTCAGTGGTGTTTGCATTAGTAGAGGCACTGGTATTGCCCTTGCAGGCAGCTAAAAATAAAATGCAGATGATAGGTAGTAATCTATAAGTCATAGTTTGGTTTTGTATTAGCTAAGGTAGAAATTCAGCTAAAAGAAAGGATTCTTGATAAAATAGTGTTTAAACATTATTTAATGCCTGAATCACAAATCCGGTTTAGACGACTCGGCCGGCCTGATATTGTGTCAGGAGGGGCCTCAAAAACCACAACTTACAGCTTGTCTTATTATGCACATATCAACAGCGCACGTTTTTTAGCGAACTTAAAATCCGCTGAAACGTTTACCAGCAAAGGGTTTGAGCGGTGTATTTATATTGATTCCAAATTGAAAATTATAGTGGAAATTTTATCCACCATTTTTTGGTTATTTAACCTCGCTGACACATATTTGCCGCGAAATTTTACAATTCCATGACAATTCTCTTCTCCATGAAGTCAGAACATAATCCGAGCCGCTCTAAAGCATTTACATTCACCACTTTACTAACCGTTATACTT
>DATGXP010000852.1:0-6056 GCA_035298845.1 Chitinophagales bacterium | reverse complement strand
ATCATATACTCTATACCACTTTTCATGGTAGTAGGTTTCATTTCGCCCTTTATGCAGTAAGAGGCAAAAATGTTACCCATGGTGCTATCCTCCCAACCCGGGCAGATAATAGGCAGGTTCTTTTCAGCCGCAGCTATCATCCAGCTATGCTTAGGGTCTATTTCGTAGTATTGCTCCAGCACACCACTTAGTATCATTTTATACATAAACTCGTGCGGCAGGTAGCGCTCACCTTTATCATCTGCATCTTTCCATAAAGTATGGATATGCTTTTGCAAACGGCGGAAAGCTTCTTCTTCTGGTATACAGGTATCGGTAACACGGTTAAAGCCATTCTCTAACAAATCCCATTCTTCTTGTGGAGATAGATCGCGGTAGTTAGGCACGCGCTTGTAGTGCGAGTGGGCTACAAGGTTCATCAAATCTTCCTCCAGGTTGGCCCCCGTGCAAGAGATTATCTGCACTTTATCCTGGCGGATCATTTCAGCCAACGATATACCCAACTCAGCCGTACTCATAGCACCGGCAAGGGTTATCATCATTTTACCACCTTCGGCTAAGTGTGTTTCATAGCCTTTAGCTGCATCTACAAGTGCTGCTGAATTAAAGTGACGGTAGTGATGGGTTATAAAGTCGCGAACTGGAGTTGCCATTTTTTAAGTAGTTAGTATTGAGTAATTAGTATAAAGACAGAACGATTAAATCTGCCGCGAAAATCTAAAATTTTAGCTAACCGCCAACTTTAAACTCTAAACAGTAATCTGCTATATTCGCCCGCAAACAAACCACCTCTTATGTATACAGGTCTACTCCATAGCCACAAACTTTTCGTTCTTCTATTTCTTATCCATTATATTGTTAAGCTGGTATTGCTGCTCACAAACAAAAATGAGCAGTTGGCTAAATACACCAAAGCCACCAAAATACCGGAGATAGTGATTAGCGTGGCGTTCCTTGTTACAGGGGGGTGGATGCTGTTTAATAACAAAACGGTCTCTTCCTACATGATTATTAAGCTGGTTTGCGTTTTCTCCTCTATACCATTGGCGGTTATTGGATTTAAGAAAGGAAACAAGGTGCTGGCATTTGTGGCCGTGTTCCTTATAATAATGAGCTATGGGCTGGCCGAAATGAATAAAAAAGCGAAGACCGGCCCTAAGGTAGATACCTCTGCCATTACCAATCCTATAGAAGCGGGTAAACTTATATACACCAATAGCTGTGCTACCTGCCACGGTACCGATGGTAAGAAAAACGCTAACGGCGCTAAAGACCTATCTATAACTGTGCTTACTGCAGCTGAGCAAAAGGAACTAATACGCAACGGAAAAAATGCCATGCCGGGTTACAAAGACCTGACTGATGAGCAACTGGATGGTGTGGTACAATACGTAGCAACGCTGAAACAGTAAAACAAAAAGGACTTAAATCAAAAAGGGGATAGTTGTATTGCAATACGGCGATCCCCTTTTTTTACATCACCAATAATCGCTTGGTGTATTTCCTCTGCCCCTCTTGCAGCGAATAGAAGTAAATACCTTTTTCGAGTTTATGTGTGCTTAACTCTGTGCGGTAAGTACCGGGGGCATACGTGCCCTCTACTATAGTTTCTACCTCGCGGCCTACTTCATCATACAGTTTCATTTGAATAACACCCCCTGTAGTTTGAAACTCGATAACCGTAGAGCCATTGGCCGGGTTAGGATAATTGCGAATCGTTCCATCTGCAGCATCAGGGTCATTTATAGATGTAGCTGTGCAGCTTTCGGTAAACAGGTCCAGCGTTTGGAAATTTTGCAGCATAGCCGCACTTACTGCGGCCTCGGGTATGCAGAACCAGTTTTTAAGAATAGAGGTGTAGATAGAACGGAAGTCGTGCTGCATTTCTATGTTGTCGCCTGTGCCTACACTGGCCGGTATTACCGGGTTATTGCCAATTAACCCACCCTTTACTTTGCTGCCAAACAATATAACCGGAAGCGCCGAGCCGTGGTCGGTGCCCAGGCTACCGTTAGATTGTATGCGGCGGCCAAATTCAGAGAAGGTCATACCTATTACCCTATCAGCCTGGCCCATCAAGCGCAGATCATCTTCAAAAGCTGAAATTGCAGTAGATAATTTTGAAAGAAGGTCGGCGTGTTCGCCCGTGTGTGTCCCACCGGTAGCATCTACCTGTGAGTTGTGCGTATCGAAACCCGTTAAGTTTACCATGTATACCCTTGTTTGTAATCCACCTCCAATTAGCTGGGCTACAATCTTTAGCTGGTCGGCTAGTGAATTGGTGCCTGCTGCCGGGTATTGCGTAGATAGATTAGCCTGTGCCAATGCAGCATCTTTAATCACGTTGGCATATAGCTGTGTTTGTATAGATGTTTCGCGAATAAAATTGAGCTCGTGCCCGGCGGGTGTATTAGGTGCAGGGTCGTAATTGCCGGAGGTAAGCTGGTAAAAATCAGAAGATGAGGTAATAGCTATACCCATGTTTACCGAGGGGCCCTGCAGCGCGGTAGAAACCACATTACCAATCTGCAAAGCCAGCGGGTCGGGGTCGGTAGAGTTAGGGTAACCGGTAGGGTAGCCGGCATACTCCTGGTCTAAAAAGCGGCCTACCCAACCGGTAGCAAGTGTTTGGTGAGCATCAGATGCGGTAAGCCAGATATCGGTAGCCCTGAAATGCGAAAAGCTCGGATTGGGGTAACTAACGCCCTGCACAATAGCCACCTTTTGGTCGTTGTACATATTTTGCAATCCGGTTAAAGAAGGGTGAAGGCCGGTAGCTGTAGTACCATTAAGCGGCAATACCAAATTCTCGCCAATCATAATATTGCTGCGCGCTGCCGATAATGGCGAATACTGGTCTAAAGGTATAACGGTGTTCAAACCATCGTTACCACCATTTAATTGTATAAGCACCAGCACCCTATCGGTTTGGGTAGCGGCGCGCAACATATCATCGAAGGCACTGCCGCGCCCAAAAGCTTTAAACGACAATCCATTGATAAGAAATGGCAAAGTAGCTACCGGTAATGCGCGCTTAATAAATGATTTCCTTTTCATACTCATATTTTTAAGATGCTGGCTAAGCCAACCACTATTAATTTTATTCCCTTCGCTATATCAACTGATACTCGGCCATATCCATTAAGTAGGTATACATAGACCGCAGCCTCGTTTCTACCGCAGTCTTAAAGGTTACATTGGAGGGGTCGCCGATGTAATCGTCCCAGGCATCGGTCCAGTAATGGTCAGCAGCCTGTCCGGATAGTAATATTGATTTTAAGAAAGCCGTTTGGGTAGGGCCTATATCGTTGGGGCTAAGCAGCGCAGCGCTGTCTGTTATCAGTAGGTTAGGGTCACCGGCGTTGGCAAACTGCTGCGCAAAGGCGATACAATCAATTTTAAGGTTTACACCATTGCGGGTTACACCCGATAGCGAACAGAGTGCATCGGTATATTCATTGCGAGAGGGCAACGTATCGCTGTTAATCCACTGCTCGTGAAACTGCGGCTCCTGGTAATAGGCAGGCCAGCCTGCTACGTTAGGCGGGTCGCCGGCATCCATACCAAGCGTTAACAGCGCATCGGCCACTATACCCCAACCTTTATATTGGTCCACAGTATTGGCAGATGTAGGAAAAGCGATATTAAACTGGCGGCAAACCCCAACTAAATGGTCTAATGGATTTTTAATATGGCAGCCAAAGTTAAGCGTGTCGAAAAAGTGTTCGCTTTTTAATAGAGCCACCAAGGCAGGCATTATCTCCCAGTTGTTCTGCACTATTAAATCCGACATGGGCGTAATAATGTCCGTTTCTACCTGCGCGTCTATCACATAGTAAACAAACCAACGATACAGCTTACGGCTAATGTGTTTGGCTGCCTCCTGCTGCAAAAAAATCATATCAATCAACTGGTCGGTTTCGTTAGCACCGTTAGCCCCCGATTGACCGGCAATAGTTGCATTGCCATAAAAAGCAGAAAACTGTTTAGCTGTAGTATCGTGCTTGGTGCTGTCAAAATAAGCCGTAAGGGTATTTACATCTACCCGCCAGCCGGTAAGCACACGGGCAGCAGCTTTTACATCATCTTCTGTATAATGCGAATCGGGGCCTTTACCCACTGTAAATAATTCCTGTAGTTCGCGGGCATAGTTTTCGTTAGGTGCATTCTTGGTATTTGTTCTGCCGTTCAGGTAATCAAGCATAGCGGCATCGGTAGTTACCAGCCGTGTAAGTGTTTTAAAATTGCCAAACGCATTGGCACGCAACAGCGCTATATGCTTATACCCACCACGGGCATCGTTATAAATATTCAACTGGGTGGCAAAATGATTATGCCAGAACAAAGTCATTTTCTCCGTCAGGTTGCGCTCCTGGTTTAGCATAAGCCCCACCCACCACTGCTTAAAGTTAACCTTGCGCCTGCCATTGGCATTTACACTATTGGTGTTCATTACCGTATTTACCCATGTTTGGCCTACCGGTACATCGGCATCGGTAAAGTTGGCATTGTTGTAAGTATTAACCGGTGGTAGCGGCGTGGCAGATGCAGTGGTTAAAGCCACAATAGCCTGGTCAAGGGTCATTCCGGCAAAGGCATCTATATCAGCCTTGGTAACACCAAACAAACAGCGTCTTAGCAAGTGAGCTATTTGGGTAGTGCCAAAGGGGCCCGAGTATTGGGTCAGGCCGGTATTGGCACGGCTATCAAACTGCGGTATAACCTTGTTGGCAAACTCGTTGACCGGAGCTTCCATTTTTACTTTTTCATCTGGTAAAGCAGAGTTGCCATACAAGGCACCTAAAAATTCGAGGCGGTTAATCTGTTTCATGCTAACTAAGGTAATTAAGGAATTTTAACTATTGACAACGATTTTGTGGAAAGGTTTAATTGCAGCAAAAAAATCTGTCAGCCTGCATGAGTAAGCCTACAGTGGAACAAACACAGAGAATGATATACATTTGTTATTATTAAATCATGGTTATGAATTCGATAAGGGGAAAATGGGCGCTGATAACAGGTGCTACTTCAGGATTTGGAAAAGCAACTGCAGATTTATTTGCCAAAGAAGGCTGTAACCTGATAATAACAGGCCGCCGGGGCGAAAAGCTGGAGGCTATTATGAATGTGCTGCGCGAAAAATACGACGTGCAGGTACTCTCCTACTGCTTTGATGTGCGCAACGTAACTATGTGTATAGAAATGGCCAACGATCTGGCCAGCCGCGAGATAGTGCCGGATATTTTAATCAACAATGCCGGACTTGCCTCTGGCAAAAACAAAATACACGAAGGGCTGCTGGGAGATTGGGAAAAAATGATTGATACCAACATTAAAGGCTTGCTATACGTTACGCGCTCTATATTACCAATGATGGTGGAGCGTAATGAGGGGCATGTAATTAATATAGGTTCCACAGCGGGGCATATTGTTTACCCGGAGGGCAATGTTTACAATGCTACCAAGTTTGCGGTAAAGGCGTTGAACGAGGCTATTAACCTAGACCTTGTTGGCACGCAGATACGCTGCTGTAGTATAGACCCCGGCGCAGCCGAAACCGAGTTCTCGCTGGTGCGTTTTAATGGCGATGCTGAAAAGGCAAAAAAAGTGTATGAGGGTTACGAGGCTTTAAAGGCCGAAGATGTAGCCAATATCATCTACTTTGTAGTAACCACACCGGCCCATGTAAACATTACCAATATGGTAGTGTACCCTACGGCGCAACGGAGTGTGTATGTGTGGGATAAGAAAACCTCATCCTAAATCCCTCCTATAGTTTGCTTGCCGACCAAGCTGCGGGGTCCTGGTACCAGCTAAGCAGGGTTTCTTTTTCTTCCGGCTTTATGTAATCCTGTTTTATGGCTACATCCAGCAAGGTTGGATATTCGGAAAGCGTAAAGTATTTGCAGTTAGCTTCGGCAAATGCAGTTTCGGCTTTAGGAAAACCATACGTAAAAATGGCGCCCAGGCCTAACACCTCTGCTCCTGCTTCGCGCAGGGCGTTTACGGCTTTTAACGAACTGCCACCTGTAGATATAAGGTCTTCTATCACCACC
>DATGXP010000851.1:0-2284 GCA_035298845.1 Chitinophagales bacterium | reverse complement strand
ATCTTTAGTGCCATTTTTAAGGCGTCGTTACCATTGGTGGCTGAGTAAACCCAATATCCTTCTTTCTCCAGGTTATAGCGCAAAAACGCCAAAATATCCGGCTCATCATCTACTATTAGTATCTTAATATCGCTGGTATCCATGCTTAGCTGATTTGAGTAGCTAAGGTCGCTTTGGTATGTTAAGGGTATATGAATGAAGTGTGAAGAAATGCCGGGTTTTGGTTGCAATCAGCTATAGTTTTTCGCATGGCCGTATTACCAGCTTTTTCCTGACAGGTGGAGTATCACTTGTAAATGTATTTTGCTCCAGGTAATCCTCATAATACCATTGTCCGTTCTGCTTTTCTAAAAAGCCAGGTACATTTTTAAAGACAGATATACTGTCGCCTACATACAAATCAAAGGCGCTTTCGTGAATTTGTATGCTGCCTGCTTGTATCCATTGGCCTTTGCACAAAGTATAAAAATGACAGCTACCTACATTGCTAAAATCCAGGTTATCGCGCGATAACGCAATGTCGTCTTTCCCATCTTTATTTAAGTCGCCTAAATTTATAAGGCAATACAAACCTGCGGCATTACCCAAAAATAAGGTATCGTGGTTGGGCTTTGTAAAGGCTACATATACTTCTGCTTTTTGCTTGTCGTACCAACGCAACGATGTTTCAAACGAGTTAATCAGGCTATCGGGCACGCTGTCAATTTCTGTATGTGTAAGCTGTAATAGCATACCTTCACGTAATGTATCTGCTTTTCCATTCCCATCAAAATCGCCGGTTATAAATAGTTTGTTCAGCTTATGCCAGCCTGTAGGTAAAGAATCCGGCTGCATCCAATTGTTATTCGCTACCGAAGGCTCAGCTACCGGGGCAATTAATTTTTTATCGCGGTGGCAGGCAGAGGAAATTAATAGTAAGAGTAGGAGGTATCGATACATAAAAAACAATTGGCCCTTTTTAAAGGGCCAATTCTATAAACAGTATGGTAATGCTGCACAAAGTAGTGCGATATGGTTAAATTACTACAGGTTAATCGTCTCCAACCCTTGCCCGGCAGCAAGTAGCTCGGCAATGTCAAACACCTTAACCCCCTGTTGCTTATCCTTTGATTTTACACCATCAGTAATCATTGTGCTGCAGAAAGGGCAGGCAGCAGCAACAATATTTGCGCCGGTTTCAAGTGCTTCTTCGGTGCGGGCTACGTTAATACGCTTAGTTCCCGGTTCATCTTCTTTAAACATCTGGGCACCACCGGCACCACAGCACAGGCCTTTGGTACGGCAGCTTTTCATTTCTACCAACTCGGCATCCAGTTGTTCTAATACTTTGCGCGGCGCTTCGTATATCTCGTTGGCACGGCCCAGATAACAGCTATCGTGGTAGGTTATCTTCTTACCTTTAAAGGTGGTTGCATCTGTAATTTTTATGCGGCCTTCATCAATCAGCTTTTGTAAAAAAGTTGAGTGGTGTATTACTTCGTAATTACCACCTAAGCTTGGGTATTCATTCTTCAATATATTAAAGCAATGCGGACAGGTGGTTACTATGCGCTTTACGCCATAAGTATTCATCACCTCTATATTCTGTAAGGCCAGCATTTGGTATACCAGTTCGTTACCTGCGCGTTTGGCCGGGTCGCCGGTACAGCTCTCTTCGGTACCTAATACCGCAAACTTAATGTTCAGGTGGTTCAATATTTTTACAAACGAGCGGGTTACTTTTTGGGCGCGCTGGTCAAAACTACCAGCACAGCCTACCCAAAATAATACCTCTGGTGTTTCTCCGTTTGCGGCGTAATCCGCCATTGTTTTCACTTCCATCTTACAATTGATTAATGATTATTGCTTATTGATTATTCCGTAGTTTTCCTTTGGCCGTTTGGTTTGTTATCCTTTTTGCCAGTTAAGACGGTCTTGCTGGCTAAATTGCCAAGGTGCCCCGTTATTCTCCATAGCGGTAAACATACCGTTCCATTCGGCCGGCGCATTACTGTCTTCCATTATCAGGTTACGGCGCAGCTCTACTATTATTTCCAGTGGCGATATCATTACAGGGCATTCTTCCACACAGGCATTGCAGGTAGTGCAGGCGCGTAATTCTTCTACACTTATATAGCCGTTCTCTATCAGGCTCTTGCCGTCATCTTTAAACACACCACCATTAGCATCGCGGTTTTTACCCACCTCTTCCATACGGTCACGGGTATCCATCATTATTTTGCGTGGGCTTAGCAGTTTGCCGGTTTGGTTTGCCGGGCAGGCAGCCGTACAGCGGCCGCACTCG
>DATGXP010000850.1:0-2275 GCA_035298845.1 Chitinophagales bacterium | reverse complement strand
TGACCCATCAAGAGTACGCTTATACCTAAGCAGCCTCGACCAGCCGCGCGAAGGCGTAGAGCCGGGTGCTGTGCGTGCACAGTGGTTAAAGTTTGAGGCCTTGCTTAAGCAAAACCAGTTTCAGCAAAAGTACAATAGCCTTATTACCAAAGGTCTTTACGTGCCTACCTGGATGGCTGAAATGACTTACAACGACCAGAACAGATTTGTTGATTTCAAATATGTGTTGTTGCCTTACGCTGAAGTAAACGAAGCAGATGTAAAAGTTAGCGATGATGATATCAAGAAGTATATCTCTGAACACGCCGCTAAATTCAAGATAGATGAAGAGACCCGCAAAATTCAGTATGTAACTTTTGATGTTGTACCATCGGGTGCCGATACTGCTGCTACTATCAAGGTACTGGAAGAAAAACGTGCTGAGTTTGCCGAAGGCAAAAACGCATCAGATGATTCTGTATTTGTAAAAATATACTCTGAAACTCCTTTTGATGAAGTTTACTACGATAAGGACAAACTGTTTTCATCAGTAAAAGATTCATTCTTCTCCCTACCGGTAAAATCAATTGTAGGCCCTTATATAGATGGCAACTCGGCCAGACTGGCCAAGATAAGCGACCGCAAAATGATATCAGATTCGGTGCATGTGCGCGAACTGGTAATTTCATTTGCCGGTGTTACATCGCAGGATATAGCTAACCAGAAATTTGCTTTAATGGATAGCATCATCCGTATGGTAGATACCCTGAAACAAGACTTCGGCATGTTTGCCGCTATGTACTCTGACGACCAAATGGGCAAGATGAGAGGTGGCGATATTGGCTGGGTTAAGCAGGGCGAAAAAGAAAAGTATTATAACGATATGATTTTCTTCCGTGCGCAAAAAGGCAGAATCTACCGCATACCTTCTCAAAAAGAAAATGCGTTCCACTTGGTGCAGGTAGTAGAAGACCGCCCCACAAAAGTAGGTGTACAGGTATCGTACTTTAGCAAAGAGATTATACCTAGCCCTGAAACTGAAAGAACTATCTACGGTACTGCCACTTCATTTGCATCCGACAATCAGGCCGAAGCTAAGTTCCGCGAAGCGGCTAAAAAGCAGAACGTAAAAACTGTAGAGCAGCTGAAGAAAGACGACTGGAACATACAAGGTCTGCCAGGCAATGCACGCGAAGTAGTTAAGTGGGCTTTCGGCGCCAAGAAAGGCGAGGTATCTTCTATATACACAGTAGATAAGAAACACGTAGTAGCTTTGCTGGATGTAGTACGTGCAGCTGGTGTGCCTGATGTTGACGCTGTACGCGACCAGGTTAAACCGGAAGTTACCCGCGAAAAGAAATACGAACTTTTGGCTAAAAAGATAAACGATGCCAAGGCATCTTCTATCGATGATTTAGCTGCTAAGGTGGGCAAACCTGCGCTGGATGCTACACATGTATCATTTGCTTCTCCGGCCATAAACAATGCTTACGAGCCTAATGTAGTAGGTACGGCATTAGCCACTGCTACGGGCAAGTTATCGGCTGCTATTAAAGGCAATGAAGGTGTATTTGCCGTGCAACCGGTAAATGTGCAGGAGCCGGTTAAGCAAACCGACTATACCAGCTATACTTTCCAAATGGCGCAACAACTGCAGGGTAAAACACGCTTTGCCAACGAGGTTCAAAAGAAACTATCGAAGGTAAAAGACGACCGCTCTGAGTTCTTCTAAACCGAGGATTAACCAATATTCAAAATAGCCCTGCTTTGCGGGGCTATTTTGTTTTAGGGCTGTTAAACTCCCCTCCTTGTTCTGCCACCGCAGAATGTATTAAGGAGGGGTGGCCTGCGAAGCAGGACGGGGTGGTTATGTTATCTTTTCCATAAACATCATCGCTGTGTCTGTAATGTATATTACCTTTGCACTATGGAGACAGTAAAGCCTATAGTAAACCGGGTGGCTCAAAACACCAGCCTGGTAACCATTGATCTGGAAGAGTACTATCCAAAGCAGGAAGAGATTGTGGCTATTGACCTGAAGGCGTTCCTGTTTAAAGAATTGATACTACGCGAAGCCGATTTCCGCGAAACGGTAAAGAATACAAACTGGAGCCAATATACTGGTCAATACGTAGTGTTATTTTGTTCTGCCAATGCTATAATTCCTATGTGGGCATATATGATATTAAGCGCTGAGCTTGCTCCTTATGCTAAAGACATAGCCTGCAGCACACCGGAGCATGCGGCCGATATTTTTCTGTACCGCAACATTGCCAAACTAAATGCAGACGATTTT
>DATGXP010000849.1:0-2511 GCA_035298845.1 Chitinophagales bacterium | reverse complement strand
ACCTTACACCAGCCCAGGACCATGCAGGCATTAAGGAAAGACAACCTAAAATTATAAGCGGCGAAATTACAAAGTTCGAAAGTGCCTGTCTTACGGTTGATGGCGAGGTTTTTCCAATAGAAGTAAGTGCAGCGCCTATCGAATTTAAAGATAAGCAGGCGCTGCTGATGCACGTGCGCGACATAAGCGACCGTAAGAACCACGAAAAACTATTGCAACAGCTAAATACCGACCTTGAAGAAAAAGTAAACGAACGCACTAAAGAACTACAGGATGAAATAAATGCCAAGGCTTTGGTGCAAAAAGAATTACAGGGGCAAAAAGATTTCCTTCGTTTAATAATCGATTCTACGCCTAACCTGATATTTGTAAAAGATCAGGATGGGAAATTTTTGCTGGCCAATGAGGCCACTGCACGTTTTTATCGCATGCAGACCGAAGATATGGAGGGCCACTACGATACCGAGCAGAATTTCACACTCGAAGATTTAAAGGAATTTAAAGAGCAGGACCGGCAGGTACTCGAAGCCAACAATGAGGTACAGTTTCCTGAGCAGGGCTTTGTAAATGCTAAGACCGGCAAAACCATGTGGCTACAAACGGTAAAAAAACCCATTCTATCGTTTAACGGAAATGATGTACACATATTAGGGGTAGGTACCGATGTAACCGCTATACGCGAAGCTAAAGAGGAACTGCGGAAATCGGAGCAGCTATACCGCGAAATAGCGCGCAACCTGCCTAAGGCAGCCATGTTTATTTTTGATAAAAACCTGGAGTTTATATTGGCCGAAGGTCCGCTGGTGGGTGTAATAAGCAAACCCAAACACGAGATAGAAGGTAAAACTGTTTTACAAACTATCCGCGAAAGCGAACGTGAACGGGCAGAAAAGATTTACCGCAATATACTTGCCGGTGAAAGCAGCGAAGACGAGCAGGACTTTTTTGGCCGCTCGCTAAAAGTGTATCACATACCTATACGCGACGAGAAGGGCGAGATAATATACGGCATGGTAATGGTGTTCGATATTTCCGACCTTAAAGAAGTGCAGGTAGAATTACAAAAGCGCGCCACCTTGCTGGAGCGCAGCAATGAAGAACTGGAACGATTTGCCTACGTAGCTTCGCACGATTTGCAAGGGCCCCTGCGCACCATAGCCAGCTACCTGCAATTGCTGGAGATGCGGTATAAAGACAAGCTAGACGCCGAGGCCTTAGAGTTTATTGATTTTTCGGTGGCCGGTGCCAAGCGCATGCAAACCCTAATACTTGACCTGCTTAACTATTCGCGCATATCATCGGCACCTAAACCGTTTGTAAAAACAGATATAAACGATATTGTAAAAACTGTCATTAAAAATCTGGGCGCTACGATAAAAGCCACCGGTGCAGAAATAGTATTACCGGCTAACCTGCCGGTGATACTTGCCGAGCCAAACCAGCTTTACCAGTTGTTTCAAAACCTGATAGATAACGGGTTAAAGTTTATTAAAGATAAGCAACCGGTAGTTACTATTACCTGCCACGAGCACGAAAACGAGTGGGAGTTTGGCGTAGCCGATAATGGCATTGGTATAAAGCAGGAGTTTCAGGACAAAATATTTCAGATATTCCAGCGCCTGCATGCTACTACCGAATACCCAGGTACCGGCGTAGGACTTGCTATCTGCAAAAAAATAGTAGTACTGCACGGCGGCAGAATCTGGTTTGAATCGGAACCGGATAAAGGCACCACCTTTAAGTTTACAATAAAGAAAGACCTGGAGAACTAATCCCTCACCCAATTAAATACCAGTAACAACTAATTCTGTTCGGCGGTTTTTTGCTTTCCCCTCTATGGTAGTATTAGCAGCTACCGGTTTGGTTGATGCATAGCCTTTGTATGAAATACGCGATGGGTCTATACTCTTTTCCAACAAGTAATCGTAAACGCTCTTAGCCCGGTTTTCTGATAGTATTTTATTGGCTTCTTCATTACCGCTGTTATCGGTATGGCCACCAATTTCAATTTTTAAAGAAGGGTTTTTGCTCAACAGCTTATATACCATTTCCAGCTCTGCATTAGATTCTTCTTTCAACTTATATTTATCGCTCTCGTAAAATATATTGTTAAGCACTACCGATTCACCTACCTTAATTTTACTAAGGGGAATATTAACTTCTACCGGTGTACCCTCTTTTACATCCTTCAGCGATATGTTGTGCGACCAAAACAGGTATCCGTCTTTTTGCACCTCAAGGGCATAGTTTTTTCCGGCAGGCAGTGAAGACAAGAAGTTACCATTCACCTTATCGCTGCTAAACGTAGCGTAGAGCTTGGCCGTTTCTAAATCATACACCTGTATGGTCGACTGTATAGGGTCGCGGTTGGCCGCATCAAAAACAATACCCTTTACATACGAGGTAAATGCCGGACGGTTCTCTGCCGGCATATCAAAAGTGTAAATATCCATTTGGCCCTTGGTGTCTTTTTGCTCGCTGGCATAGTATGCTTTAGCCCCATCTGCAGTA
>DATGXP010000848.1:0-2372 GCA_035298845.1 Chitinophagales bacterium | reverse complement strand
AGATATTTCCACCAGGGATAGTTATTGCCATCGGCCCATATCCAGGGCCATTTTTGCACGTAGAGAATATCGTTACCAAAAGAGGCCAGGCTGCTTTGTATGTTCATCTCCAGCGAGTTTACCGCCGTGCGTACCGATATGATACACAGGATACCAATAGAGATGCCCAACAGCGACAAAAATGAACGGAGCTTGGCGGCCCGTATTTCGGCAAAAGAAAGGATAAGGCTTTGCCAGAAAATCTGCAGAATGGTGTTCACGCTGCAAACGTAAGAAATTGGTACAATGGATAGGTGGAATATTGGATGAATGGTGTAAAAACCAATTTGAAGCCCTACTGGCCCACACCACAATACCCGGCTTGTCATTATTACCGTTATCTTTTGCCAAAGAAAATCCCTGCGCCCTTGCCTATTCCGTTTCTCCGATTATTTTTGCGCGCTCGAAAATTCAGCCTGACCTGAATATTTGAATTCCGTAAAATTCAAAAACCCTTATACAAACATGAAGTTATCCAGTTTTGGTTTCAACCTTCCGAAAGAACTTATTGCCATGTATCCTGCAAAAAACCGCGATGAGAGCAAGCTCATGGTTATTGACAGGAAAACAAAGAAAATTGAACACAAGAAATTCAGCGACTCGCTGAAGTATTTTGGTGATGGCGATGTGCTATTGCTGAACAATACCAAGGTTTTCCCTGCCCGCCTGTACGGAACTAAAGAGAAGACCGGCGCTAAAATAGAGGTTTTCCTATTGCGCGAACTGAACGAAAAACAGTTTCTGTGGGATGTATTGGTTGACCCTGCCCGTAAAATACGTGTAGGCAACAAACTTTACTTTGGCGAAAACGACGACCTTATTGCCGAAGTAGTAGATAACACCACCAGCCGTGGCCGTACCATCCGTTTCCTTTACGATGGCGACTACGATAAATTTAAGAAGGTACTATACGGCCTGGGCGAAACCCCGCTGCCTAAGTACATTAAGCGCCCGGTAGAGCCATTGGATGCAGAGCGCTACCAAACAGTATATGCTCGTGTAGAAGGCGCTGTAGCGGCCCCTACAGCCGGTATGCACTTTAGCCGCGAGCTGCTTAAGCGCTTTGAAATTAAGGGTGTAGAGTTAGCTGAAATAACCCTGCACACCGGCCTTGGTACCTTCCGCACTATAGATGTAGAGGACCTGAGCAAGCACAAAATGGATGCTGAGGAAATTATAATACCTGACAAAGCCGTAAAAATTGTAAACACTGCCAAGGATAATGGCAAGCGCATTTGCGCGGTAGGTACTACTACCATCCGTGCGGTAGAATCGGCAGTATCTGCCGAGCACTACCTGAAACCGTATAGCGGCTGGACAAACCTGTTTGTTCACCCACCGTACGATTTCAGCATTGCCAATGCTATGATCACTAACTTCCACATGCCTAAGTCGAGCCTTTTAATTATGGCAGCAGCCTTTGGCGGTTACGACCTTATTATGAAATCGTACGAAGTTGCTATTAAAGAGAAATACAAATTCTCTACCTACGGCGATGCGATGCTGATACTGTAATAGTCGTTAGTCCGTAGCTGGCAGTCGGCAAAAAGTGCAAACAGCCGATAAAAAGAACACAAAAACAAAACAGCCGCCCGATGGGTGGCTGTTTTGTTTTTAGACCGGCACAGTTCTTAACCTGGTAATAAGCAGCTGCTACATGACATAAAACAGAAACGCCCCCATAGGGAGGCGTTTTTGTATTTGTTGCAGACTGCGAACTGAAGACTGCCTACTATTTAATGTTCATCTTCATTAAAGAAGAAATCATCCTTGGTAGGATAATCCGGCCAGATGTCGTCGATGCTTTCATACATCTCGCCATCGTCGTCCAGTTCTTGCAGGTTTTCTATTACTTCCACAGGCGCACCGCTACGGATTCCGTAGTCAATCAACTCGTCTTTAGTTGATGGCCATGGTGCGTCTTCAAGGTATGATGCTAATTCTAGTGTCCAAAACATAAGCTAAATGCTTTTTTTATACAGCGCGCAAAAGTAAATTTTTCCATCAAACAACAAAGTCCGCCAATTTCTTTTGTGGAAAAGCTGTTTGAAGCTTGTTACTATTTACCTAAAACGCTGTTATACAGCTGGTATTGCCCGGTGCAAAGGCCATGCCCAAAAAACATTTTTGTAGACAATCAACAATTAAAACCCGCAAACTAAGTTGTGAAGTAATAGGGATTGCAATAAGTTTGAGCAGTTAAAATCAAGGCATTGGCTAATACTAAAGGGACCTCTTACTTCTACGCTATTTTTGGAATCACGCTGGTATTGTTTGTGCTGGGCGTAGGCGCTATCCTTATTTACGAGGCTAAAAAAATATCGACAGGGGTA
>DATGXP010000847.1:0-3632 GCA_035298845.1 Chitinophagales bacterium | reverse complement strand
GTCGCTCCGCGCATCATACGCCCAGGGTTTCCGCGCCCCATCGCTTAAAGAGCTGGGGATGTTTTTTGTAGATGTAAACCATAACATACAAGGCAATAATCAGCTAAAGGCTGAGCGTTCGAACAATGCCCAGGTAGAAATTGTATACCAACCGAAAGTAAAGGACTTTACGTTCTCTCTGCGCCCGCTGTTCTTCTTCAATCATATCTATAACATGATATCGCTGGCGCTGGTTGATCCAGCGGCACAGCTATATACGTATGTTAACATAGATAAATTTCAAAGTACCGGTGCTAACGTAAATGCTGCAGTGACCCATAAGTATTTCGACTTTACAGCCGGTATGAGTTACACCGGGCGCTATAATTCATTAAGCGAAACTATGAATGTGCCACACTTTGGCTGGTCGCCGGAATTTAGCTCATCGTTATCGGTAAATATTCCCAAGGCATATTTAAGCATTGCTGCCTTCTACAAATTTAATGGCGCTATACCGGGCTATACCATAGGTGAAAACAACGCCGTATACCAAACGGCCATACAAAGCTATTCTATGTTGGATGCCAGTGTAACTGCCCGCTTATGGAAAGAACGGTTTGTAATTAGTGTAGGAGCAAAAAACCTGTTGAATGTAAAGAGCATTAACTACAATACTGTTGGCGGTGGAGCCCATTCATCCGGTAACAGCAGTATGAGCATCGGTATGGGCATTACTGCTTTTACATCGCTGAAGATAAACCTGGCAAATAACTTTAAACGCAATGATGGCGCTACCGCAAAATAAACTATGGAACTGGCTGGTAGTTGTTGTATTAGCGCTTTCGCTACTCGGCCTGCTGATGCTTACATCCTGCGAAAAGGAAGAACCGCTATGGAAACTGCCACCACCGGGTGCGGAAGAAACCGACCAGGTAGGCATGGGTGAGACTTATGAAACCACCGTGTTTTACAAATTCAGCACTAAAACACAAATTGAACGCAATTTAAATACCTGGCACCTGCAGTTTGAGTCGGCTACGGGCGGTTGGCACATACGCATGAATGGCGGTCGTGCCATGCAGATATGGAACACCGGTTCTACCAACTTTGCCCAGGTAATTGCTGCCGACGATGACTCCAATTGGGATTGGGATATATCGGATGGCAACGATGATTCAACTGCCATAGGCCAGTGGTTTACCGATAACCTTACCCGCCAATCGAAATTAGAGGTGTATGTAATTGACATGGGACTAGCTGCCAGCCCCAAATACAAAAAGATGCAGATACTGGGTGTGAGCGATACCGCCTACATTATAAAATATGCCAACCTGGATAATACCGCGGAGCAAACACTATTGGTACGAAAAAATACAGGCATTAACAGCACCTATCTGGATATGGTAACCGGGCAGACTGTTGCCTATGAACCCGCACCGCAGGATTATGACATTGTGTTTACCCGCTACCGTTATATTTTTTACGAAGAGACCGGGGTTACACCTTACCTGGTAAACGGCGCATTGCTAAATCCTGTTAACACACTGGGTTTAAAATCGGACAGCACAAACTTTGAAAAGGTTGATTACGAGATGATAAAGGATAGGCCGCTAACAGCCGCAGAAGATATTATAGGCTATGACTGGAAGTATTATGATTTTGACCTTAGTCTTTATACTATTGTGCCGCATCTGTTTATAGTAAAAGATGCCGGCGGTAACTTATGGAAACTACAGTTTTACGATTTTTATAACGATGCCGGAACCAAAGGCTATCCTAAATTCAAATTTCAACGTTTATGATTAACAGAAAAATAACCACCGCCTTATTACTTACTGCCTTTTCTTTTACCGCATTTGCTCAGGCCGATGAGAAAAAACACTTAACCAATATAAAGCAATTGACCTTTGGTGGCGATAACGCAGAAGCTTATTTCAGTTTCGATAGTAAAAACCTTAGTTGCCAGATAACTAACCCTAAATGGGGCCTGGCCTGTGACCAGATATTTGATATTGACATAGCCAAAGCAGTCGGCGATACTACCTACCGCCCTAACCTGGTTAGCACCGGTAAGGGCAGAACTACCTGCTCCTTCTTTTTACCCGGCAACAAAGAGATACTTTATGCCTCTACACACCTGGGTGCCGATAGCTGCCCTCCTCCCCCGCCGCATATTCCCGGCAAATACCTGTGGGCTATCTATTCTGACTTCGACATTTTTGTAGCAAATAAAAAAGGCGTAGTAACAAAACAACTAACCAATACTCCGGGATATGATGCCGAAGGAACTGTATCGCCCGATGGAAAGAAAATTGTGTTTACCTCTACCCGTAGCGGCGATTTAGAACTGTGGACAATGGACATAGATGGCAAAAATCAAAAGCAGATTACCACCGGGCTGGGTTACGATGGCGGAGCTTTCTTTTCGCCGGATAGCAAGCGTTTGGTTTTCCGCGCATCGCGCCCGCAAACTGCAGAAGATGTGAAAGAATACAGGGACTTGCTGGAGCGTAACCTGGTAGCACCTACCAATATGGAAATATACACCTGTAACGCCGATGGCAGCGATTTAAAACAGGTAACCAAATTAGGTAAAGCCAACTGGGCGCCGTTCTACACACCTGATGGAAAGAAGATAATCTTCTCATCTAACCATGCATCGCAAAAAGGATATGACTTTCAGTTATACACTATTAACCTTGACGGAACCGGCCTGGAGCAGATAACTACCGAAAGTATTTTCAATGCTTTCCCTATGTTTTCGCCGGATGGAAAAAAGCTTGTGTGGAGCAGCAACCGCGATAATCACGGCACCCGCGATACCAACCTTTTTATTGCCGATTGGAAGTAAAATTCAATCGTATTTATTTTGTGGTTTAGAAAAAATTCTGTGCCATCAAACAGATGTGATTAAATCGGGTAAAAACCAATACCAGCAAGGGTTTGCGCTGTGTAAAACTTGCTACAAATTCCTTATCAACACCCTGTGATTATTTTCAACGTTTTGAGTTTGCATCCAGCCTTATCCTTGCATCAGTTCTTGTAAATATTGTTTTGGTAACTTCATAACGGAAGACAAAAGGAACCACGTGAAAATCGCGGGCTGTTGCGCAACTGTATTTCCGGTTTTGCCGGTTAAGCCAGATACTCACCAAAACAATTTATGCCGGACCTCCGCAATAGAGGCAAAGCTTAGCTATAAACTCCTTTGGTTTTCAAAGGGATAGCTATCGCCACCCCTCAACTTATTGCCGGTTTATTTTTTTGTAACTAATTGTACAATACCGCATTAATGCAAAACGAAATTTTACTTCAGGAAAATAAAGACCGCTTTGTAATACTGCCTATTAACTACCCTAAGATATGGGAGCAGTATAAAAGGCATGAAGCCAGTTTTTGGACTGCCGAGGAAATAGACCTGAGCAGCGACCTGAAAGACTGGGAGAACCTGAATGATGGCGAACGCCATTTCATATCACACATACTGGCATTTTTTGCTGCCAGCGATGGTATAGTAAATGAAAACCTAGCCGTAAACTTTATGAGCGAGGTGCAACTGCCAGAGGCAAGGTGTTTTTATGGTTTCCAGATAATGATGGAGAACATACACAGCGAAACCTATGCCCTGCTGATAGATACTTATATTAAAGATC
>DATGXP010000846.1:0-6502 GCA_035298845.1 Chitinophagales bacterium | reverse complement strand
CCGCGTGTACAAAGGCAAGGCCATCGCCTTCCAGCTTTTGCATTATGAAGCCCTCGCCCCCAAATAAGCCGGTACCCAGTTTACGCTGAAAATCGATACCTACACTCACGCCTTTGGCAGCGCATAAAAAGGCATCTTTCTGGCAGATAACCTTGCCGCCCATCTGCTGCAAATCCATAGGGATAATTTTGCCTGGATATGGCGATGCAAAAGCCACCCGTGCCTTGCCGGTGCCCATATGCGAGAAGGCCGTCATAAACAGGCTTTCGCCGGTTAGCAAGCGCTTGCCCGCGCCCAGCAGTTTGCCCATAAAACCGCCGCCGCCACTATTGCTGCCATCGCCAAATATAGTTTGCATTTGTATCGGCTGGTCTTTATACATAAAAGCACCTGCCTCGGCCACTACAGTTTCCTGTGGGTCTAATTCAATTTCTACGCATTGCATTTCCTCTCCAAATATGCGGTAATCAATCTCGTGGTTAGTTCTCATAAAATAGTAGTTAGTATTGAGTATTTAGTAATCAGATTAAGACAGTTAAGTATTGCAGTTGCGAATGTAAAAAGGATGACGAAGTGGGTGTATTAAAATTTTATAAACTGCTAAACGAAATTAACGTAGCCGAAACGGCTGTAAATAACACTGGACAGTCATTAATTATAGCTGTTAAATTGGTATTGCCTCATTTTCAGCATAATAAATTAAACAGCATTTCGTTTATTAGCATCCAAATCAAAAAGCATTTGAAGCATTTATTTCTATATATAGTAGTGTTGACGGGGCTGGTAAATGTAGCACGGGCACAGATAGGTGGAGAAAATACCTACGAATTTCTGGCGCTATCGCCTTCGGCGCGCGTAACGGGCCTGGGCGGTGCCAATGTAGGTATTATGGACCATGACCTGACCGTGCAACTGGCCAACCCTGCTGCCCTAAACCCTAAAATGAACAGGCTGGTATCTTTTGGTACAGTAGCTTACCCCGGCAAAGTAAATTTTGGCAACGTAAGCTATGCTCATAAGTTTAAAATACCGGGCACTTTTGGCTTTGGTTTGCAATACATAGCCTACGGCAAGTTTACCGAAACAGATGAGCAGGCAAACGAATTAGGAACCTTTAATGCCGGCGAAATGAACCTGTATGCGGGTTACGGTTACCAGTTTGGCAAAATATTTTCGGCGGGTGTAAATGCCAAGTTTATTTACTCTCAGCTAGGGCCTTTTAGCTCGGTAGGTATGGCCACCGATCTGGCCGTAATGGTAAACGACAGCGCCCACAATGTAACGGCCAGTATAGTTGCAAAAAACCTGGGCGGTCAGTTTAAACCTTATAATAAAGGTGCGCGCGAACCTATTCCCTTTGATTTGCAGGCCGGTTTGTCGTTTGGATTTAAGAACGTGCCATTCCGTTTTCACTTTACATTCCATAATCTGCACCGGTGGGATATACGGTATAACAACCCTGCCGATGTGCCGCAGGATAACCTGTTTAGCGATTCATCGGAGCTGAAGCCCAAAAAGTATATAGCGGACAAGCTGTTTCGCCATGTTATAATTGGTGTAGAATTCAACATTAAGAAAGTGGTGCGCTTTGATATTGCGTATAACCACCTGCGCCAGCAAGAGTTAAAGCTGGCTACGCGCCGCGGTGTGCCCGGCATATCATTAGGCCTGGGTATACATATCCGCCAGTTTGATTGTGCATATGCATTTCAACCCATGGCACAGGGCAAAACCATGCACCAGTTTACCTTCTCGGTAAATACAGCAGGTTTTGTAAAAAAGAAAACCACGGCTAAACAGGAAAGTCAAAAAATGTGATGAGGAACTTTTTCTGTATTGCTTTTTTAGCAGTTGTGCTGCTGCAAACGGGATGTAAAAAAAGCACTGTCTCCCCTTACAATTTTTCGAAAATAACGGTAGCCGACAACTCGTGCATGTATATAAGCGAGGTAGATACCACCGACTGGAGCTACGATGCCGCATGGACTACACTGGAGTATAACTTTATAAATTTTAAAGATAGTGTAGTAGTAACCGATAGCCTTACCGGTTATGTGCAGGTGGCGGCGCCATGCCCTAACCCCAGCGAAGGGGTGTTTATTATGGGGCTTAATACCGAGCGCCAATGTATGATGCGGCTGGCCTGCGTAAATACCGAAATGCAGATACTATACTACTCAGTAAAAAAACTAACCGGCGGGCCCATTGTAACCGCTTACGATTTCCGGAGCAACACGGCTTTTCATAAAAACGAGAATTACCGCATATACTATGGGTTCTACAACTCTAAAGACTCGCTTTACTACAAGGGGCATGGCGATTTCAGGATAGAGTAACCCTTCCTAAATCCTTAGCTAGAGAGAAGGACTTAAACAGCCAGCACGCAGTTTATTATTTACATTTTTCTACTGGCATATTTGCATTAATTCAGGTTATCGTGCTTTATTAGAGCCGTGGAGGAGAACAAGAAGCCTATCAGCCCCATACTGGCTATTTTTATTACTGTGCTTATAGATATGATAGGTATAGGCATAATTATACCTATTACGCCTCAACTATTTTTAAACCCTGTACATAGTATACTTTCCCCCGATACCTCGCACGAAGTGCGGAATATTATGTATGGTTTTCTGGCTGCAACTTTTCCTTCTTTTCAGTTTTTCGGAGCACCCATACTTGGTACTTTGGCCGACAGGTTTGGCCGCAAACGTATCTTACAGATTTCGCTAATAGGTACTTTTGTGGGCTATGTGCTTTTTGCATTGGCCATTCATTACAAAATAGTATGGCTCCTATTTTTTGCGAGGGCACTACCGGGTTTTATGGGCGGTAACATATCTATAGTGCTGGCTGCGCTGGCCGACATAAGCAAACCCGAAGAAAAGGCGAAGAACTTTGGCATTATAGGCATGGCCTTCGGGTTAGGGTTTATACTGGGGCCTATGCTGGGCGGGCTATTGGTAAGCGCTGATATTGTAAGCTGGTTCGATGCTTCTACGCCGCTATGGTTTACGGCTGCCTTTACCATTGTAAACATGATTTACGTTTACCTGCAGTTTCCCGAAACATTTACCCCCGTAGCTACTAAAGAGCCTACCCTGATGGCCGGCATACATAACCTTCAAAAGGCTATAAAGCTGGTAAACATGCGGGTGATATTGCTCACCATATTTCTGCAGGCCTTTGGATGGAGTTTTTTTATGCAGTTTAACCAGGTATACCTGCTGGATAAATTTCATTTTTCGCCAAAAGAGCTTGGGATAGTGTTTGGCTATATTGGTATTTGGGTAGTAATAACCCAGGGCGGTATAAACCGGTTAGTTGTAAAACGGTTTGCTCCGCCACAGATATTACGGTTATCCATAATTGGGTTAGCCATAGCTATTATTGTAGTACTTATACCCAATCAGCCTTACATGCTTTACCTGGTTAACCCCTTTATAGCCATTTTTCAGGGCTTAACACAACCTAACCAAACCAGTATAGTTTCATCGCTGGCATCTAAAGAAAACCAGGGCGAGATTTTAGGCATTCAACAATCACTGCAATCACTAGCATTTACAGTGCCACCGCTTATTGCAGGTTTCCTTTTAAATATAGACGTGCGCCTGCCCATGGTAGTGGCTGCGCTTATTACCTTGCTGGCTTGGGCAGTATTTTTCTTTTGGTTTAAGGGTTCTGCCAAATCACCTGTAGGTGTTACTGTGGAATAATTCCCCCACTTTCTACGCGGTCTCATTTTTAACATATTAATTAATAGATAATATTACTGGTTTTCGGCAATATTTGGTTCCAGATATTATATTTAACCATTCAATGACACCTACAGATACAAACAATATTGAACTTACTCTTTTACTAGAGGCCATTTTTCAAAGGTACGGGTACGACTTTCGGCAGTACTCGCTGGCGCATATACAGCGGCGTATAAATAACCGGATGATACTTTCGGGCATACAGAGCATATCGCAGGTGCAGCAAAAAGTATTGCATGATGAAAATTTTGCAGGCTTACTTCTATCCGACTTATCTATTACTGTAACAGAAATGTTCAGAGACCCTGAGTTTTATAAAATGGTGCGAGAAAAAGTAGTGCCCATACTTAAAACTTACTCTTTCATAAAAGTATGGCATGCGGGTTGCGCCACCGGGGAAGAAGTATACTCTATGGCCATATTGCTTAAAGAAGAAGGACTGTATGACCGTGCCACTATTTATGCTACAGATTTTAACCAGGGGGCAATTAACCACGCCAGGGAAGGTATTTTTGCAAACAACCTGCTTAAAGAATATACAATGAATTACCAGCGCTCGGGCGGTAAGGAACCTTTTTCGAGTTATTATACATCGAGCCACGACATGACCATACTGGACCAATCGCTCAAAAAAAATATAGTATGGGCTAATCATAACCTAGTAACCGATAGCGTATTTGCCGAAGTACACCTGCTGCTGTGCCGCAATGTGCTAATTTATTTTAACCGCGATTTACAAAACAAGGTTCAGCGACTTTTTTACAACAGTCTTGTGGGTGGAGGCTTTTTATGCCTGGGGGCAAAAGAGAGTTTGCAATTCAGCGATTTTGCAACGTCTTATAACGACATAGATAAAAAGCAGCGGATTTTCAGAAAAAAGTATTCGCAACAATAACTATGTATAAAGCGGCAGTAATAGGAACATCATCGGGTGGTATGGCAGCGCTTAAAGCTATACTGCCGTTACTACCTGCTACGTTTACGCTACCTGTTATAGTGGTGCAACATGTAGGGGCCAATGCCGATAATTATTGGGTAGAGGTGATGAATGAGATGTGCGCCCTGCATGTAAAAGAAGCTGATGAAAAAGAGCCTGTAACTGCCGGTTATATTTATGTAGCACCGCCTAATTATCACCTGCTGGTAGAAACCGACAGAACACTATCGTTGAGCGTAGATGAAAAGGTGAATTTTGCCAGGCCATCGATTGATGTATTGTTTGAATCGGCTGCGCTGGCATACAAAGATCAACTTATAGGTATAGTACTTACCGGTGCAAACCACGATGGCGCAAAAGGATTAAAAAAAATAAAGGAGAAAGGTGGGCTGGCCATAGTGCAGGATCCGGCCTCGGCCGACTCTGCTTATATGCCTTCAGCGGCCGCTGCCGCTGCCCAACCGGATTACATAGTGCCGGTAAAGGATATAGCACCCTTATTAATAAAAATTACCCAACTTTGACTTGTTAATGTTTACCCCCGTTTCTGTAAAATAAATAAAGCGATACAATGAAATTATCACTTGGCCAGAAAATATTAACCGGATTTATAGCCTGCACTATCATATTAGGGGGTGTAGGTGTGTTTGCCTATAAGAATAATGAAAAATTTGTTGCATCTAATGAATGGGTAGAACATACCCACCAGGTGTTGTATGAGTTTGGCGAAATACTGAATTATAATGTAGACCTGGAAAGCAGTTCGCGTGGCTATGTAATTACCGGTGATGATAAATATCTTGAAACATTTGCATCTAACAAGATAAACCTTTTTCAACACCTGAATCAGCTACGCTTATTAACCGGAGATAACACAGCGCAGCAAAAAAACCTGACTGAACTTGAAAAAAATTTAGAGAGAAGGCTTGCACATTTAGAAAACGTAATAGCATTAAGAAAAGAGAGTGCTGAAAAAGCAAAAGTGCTAGTTATCAGCGGAGAAGGCAAAAGAATACAGGATGGAATAAAACAGATAATATCGCGGTCTACAGATTTGGAAAAAAAGCTACTTGCAGAGCGAAAGCTGGCCAGCGAAGCAGATGCACGCAATTTCAATATTATATTTACTGTATTGTTACTAATCATTATAGGTGTGCTTATTGTAGTATACCTTATAATAACAACTAACCTAAGGGCGCTGAGAAAGGCCGAAATAGAAACAGAAAGTAAAAACTGGCTGCTTACCGGCACTGCCGAAATAAACAACCAGTTAAGGGGCGAAAAAGAGGTCGCAAACCTGGCCCAGGATGTAATAAATCAATTGTGCATTTATATGAACGCCCAAATTGGCGCTATGTATATAAGCAACGAAGACGATGAACTGCAACTGATAGCCGGTTACGCTTTTGACTACACACAACCTGCTATAAAAAATGTTATACACCTGGGAGAAGGTATGGTGGGGCAAGCTGCGCTGGAGAAAAAACCAAAGGTGCTCCGGCAAATACCCGCGGATTATATAAAGGTAAATTCAGGCCTGGGCAATAGCCTAGTTAAAAACATAATAGTATATCCGTTTTTGTACGGCAGAAAAGTAAAAGGTGTAATTGAAGTGGGTGGGGAAAAAGAATTTAGTGAGGAAGATATGCGCCTGCTTGGGTTGGTAGCCGAAAATATAGGTATAGCAGTAAACTCATCGCAATCGCGCACCAAACTGAAAGAACTACTGGAAGAAACACAAGTGCAAAGTGAGGAACTACAAAGCCAGCAGGAAGAATTGCGACAGATAAATGAAGAGCTGGAAGAGCAG
>DATGXP010000845.1:0-2430 GCA_035298845.1 Chitinophagales bacterium | reverse complement strand
CAATTTCGAAACCTACCTCTTCATCTATTTCCTTTAGCATGGCCAACAAAGCGCCGCCAAAAACGTTCTTCTCCGGATCGGTAGGCAGATTGTAGTCGTCTTTGTTTACTATGCTTATTCGCCTTTCAGGTAGCAGTCGCATAACGAGTTTATCGCTGGGCTCGTTTAGTGCCAGACCAAGCACATCAAAGCCGCAAACTATATTGGCTACGGTAGCGGGAGAGAAAACAGTTATCTGTTGCATGATATTCATCTTACACTGCTCTTAATATATCAGCAAATACACCTGAGGCAGTTACCTCTGCGCCTGCACCTGCCCCCTTAATTACCAAGGGCTGTTGAGAATAACGACGTGTGTAAAACAACACCACGTTATCTTTGCCATACAAATGATACAGGTCGTGTTGCCTGTCGATATGCTGTAAACCGACGGACGCTTTGCCGTTGTTTAGCTGCGCTACAAATTTCAGTTTGCAGTCTTTAGCCGCCGCTTCGTCGTATAGCTTTTTAAAATGCGCTTCGTATTTCTCAAGTGATTTGTAAAACGCAGCAACATCCCCCTCCATGCATTCGGCAGGCAAAAATACATCGTTGCTAATATCGCTCATCTCCATTTTGTAACCGGCTTCACGCGCCAGTATCAGTATCTTGCGCATTACATCGGTGCCCCCTAAATCCAAACGTGGGTCTGGTTCGGTGTAGCCTTCGTCCTGCGCTTGCTTAACCACACTGGCAAAAGTGCGACTGCCATCGTAATTATTAAACACAAAATTAAGTGTGCCCGAAAGTACGGCTTGCATTTTTTGCACTTCGTCGCCGCTGCGCATTAAATCGTTCAGCGTGCCTATTACCGGTAGGCCTGCACCTACATTTGTTTCAAACAGGAACGAGGTATTGAATTCACGGGCCTGCTGTTTAATATGTTCGTAGCTTTCATAGGCCGATGAGGCCGCAATTTTATTGCAGGCCACTACCGATACACTTTTCTGCAGAAGGGCTGAATAGTTCTTTGCTACTTCTTCGTTAGCCGTAACGTCTACAAATACCGAGTTGCGAAGATTTTTATCTACAATAAACTTAACCAGTGCATCTAGCTTCATAGCTGGTGCATTTTTCAATCCCTCCTCCCAGTTTTTTAAATCAAGTCCTTCTTCATTAAGCAATACCTGTTTGCTGTTGGCTATTCCCACAACGCGTACATTCAAGCGGAGATGCTGTTGCAGGTGCGCCTGTTGTTGTTGCAACTGTTCAATCAACCGCTTGCCCACATTACCGGCACCGGCTATAAACAGGTTCACCTGCTTGTAAGCGGTTTCAAAAAACTCTTCGTGTAATACGTTGATGGCCTTTTTTACATCGGGGGCAGTTATTACCGCCGAAATATTCTTCTCACTGCTGCCCTGTGCAATAGCGCGGATATTTACACCGTTTTTACCAAGGGCGCTAAACATGCGCCCGCTTATACCGGGGTGGTTCTTCATGTTATCGCCCACCAATGCTACTATGGCTAATTGACTTTCTACATTGAGCGGGTCAAGTTTTTTTACGCCGATTTCATACTCAAATTCGGAATCTACCGCCGCCTTTGCTTTGGCTGCATTCACTTCATCTATCGCTACGCAGATTGAATGCTCTGATGAGCTCTGTGTAATCAGTATCACATTTATCTTCTCTTTGCTAAGGGCATCGAACAAACGCTTAGAGAAACCCGGTATGCCTATCATACCGCTACCTTCCAGCAAGAGCATAGCCACTTTGCCAATACTGCTAATACCACTCACTACATTTTGGTTGGCATCAGTCTTGTTTTCTATCAGCGTTCCTTCATCATCCGGTGCAAAGGTGTTTTTAATCCATAGCGGCATGCCCAGGCTCATAGCGGGTTGTATGGTAGGCGGGTAAATAACCTTAGCGCCAAAGTGCGAAAGCTCCATGGCCTCCTGGTAGCTTATGCGGGGTATTACTTTTACGTTTTGCACTAATCGCGGGTCGGCGGTCATCATACCACTTACATCTGTCCATATTTCTAATACACTTGCTTTTGCGGCGGCGGCAAAAATCGCAGCGGTATAATCGGAGCCGCCGCGGCCAAGCGTAGTAGTTATACCTTCCGCATCGCTGGCGATAAAACCGGGGAACAAATAAAGGGTGGATGGCTTCTGTTTTACAAACTCTGTAATCTTTTTATTGGTAGCATCAAAATTTACTGCCGCAAAGGTGTAGTTGCTGTTAGTTTGTATCAGTTGGCGCGAATCGGTCCACTCGTGCTTTACATCCATCGACTTTAGCTTATGCGAAATAATAATGCTTGACATCAGCTCTCCAAAGCTTACAATTCTGTCCAGCGTGCGGTTGCTTAATTCGCGCAGCAAAAAAATGCCTTCGCAAATTGCTTCGAGTTCGTTGCATTGCTTTTTAATCTCGCTCAGT
>DATGXP010000844.1:0-1510 GCA_035298845.1 Chitinophagales bacterium | reverse complement strand
CTCCTTTACGCCATATTTCTTAAGGGTTTCTATGGCCCCATCGCGGAGGGCAAATGTGATGGCTTCGTTATATTCAGATACCACTATGGCAATGCGGAACTTACCGGCATTGGCAGACTTTACTTCTTCGTGGCTGGATAGATTTTTGTTTTTAGCTGACATGGTTAATGGTTGATTTTAGATATATGCCGCAAAACAAAAAAGGGAAGTATTACTTCCCTTTTTTGTTTTTGTTATTGAGCGCTTACGCGGGCAATGTATTTTTCAATATCGCGGCCCTCATCGCTTTTAGGATAGTTGTCGCGCACTTTTTCGTAGAATTTCTTAGCCTCAGCATTTTTCTTCTGGTGCTCGTAAGCTAAACCGGTTTTGAAAAGGAAGTACGGAGTGTAAGCTTCATTATCAGAATAGTTAGCAGCTTTTTCGTAGTACTTAACACCTTCGTCAAATTTGCCAAGCTCGGTATAAGCATCGCCAAGGTCAGAAAGGCGAAGAGCACCAATGATAGGGTCGTTAGGGCTGCAGGCATCCAGGTATTTAGTAGCCTCATCAAATTTCTTAAGGTGAAGGCAGCAAACACCTGCGCAGTAGCTGGCAAGCTTACCTGTTTTGGTCATGCTGAAATCTTTAGCTACCTGTGCATATCCTTTAAAAGGGGTAACGCCGGTTGTTCTGCCATTAAGCGCCAGTTCAAACGAATCTTTGGCAAAAGCAAAGTCTGCCATGTAGATAGCTTTTTGTGCCTTTAAGTTTTGGCCTGGTATGTAGAAGCCAAAAACATAAACCAGAGCAAGCACTATTGCTAGTACCACACCACCGCCAATCAATACTTTTTGCTGGTTTTGATCAACAAACTGTTGAACCTTACCAAATCCGTTTTCTAATGAATCACTAACGTTTTCTAATTCGTCTGCCATAGTTTGTTTTTAAAATTGAAGTGCGAATATAATCGCTTTGTTCATTCTGTCAAGAAGGGGTAGTCCTGCTGTACATAAATGTCTTTATACAGCTCGCTATCATCCGGGTAGGGCGATTCTTCGGCAAAGGCCACGCAATCTTCAATTTCCTTATCTATCCGGGCTATAATTTCATCTATCTGGGCCTGGGTAGCGTATTTCTTCTTTAGTATGGTTTCAAGCGTAGTCTCTATGGGATCCAGCTTTTTATAGCTTTCTACCTCGTCTTTGGTGCGGTATTTCTGCGGGTCGCTCATGCTGTGGCCCTTGTAGCGGTAGGTACACATTTCTAAAAAAGTAGGGCCCTCGCCTTTGCGGGCGCGCTCGGCGGCACGGGCTACAGCGTCGTGCACAGGCTCACATTTCATGGCATCTACCGACTCACTGGGCATATCATAGGCCTCGCCCAATGTGGATATCTTAGTAACATTTGAGGTGCGACCTACCGACGTTCCCATGGCGTAACCGTTGTTTTCGCATACAAATATCACGGGCAGCTTCCAGGTCATGGCCATATTAAAGGTCTCGTGCAAAATACCCTGACGGGCAGCCCC
>DATGXP010000843.1:0-2256 GCA_035298845.1 Chitinophagales bacterium | reverse complement strand
TTAACAGCAATGGTTAGCTGCTCGTTTAAATGCGGGGAACTACAAAAAGAATAACTGCGGTTTACATGCTCACCGTTAATGCTTAGCTTAAGAGTAGTATATTGACCCGGCAGGTAGTTGAAATTACTTTTCAACTCAGCGGGCACTTCGAAGGATACAGATACAGCATCGGCAATTTCATTGTTAACCGCGCTTACCTTTAGTTTATGAAACTTGGACATAGTAGTATTTTAAGCGCGCAAATATAAAAACACAGGGGTAATAGGGAAAGGTGCGTTTATTAAAGCAGAAACCGTCTAGGTGAGGCACTCGTCAATAATTTCGAAAACGGCCTCGTCGCTCAGGTTTTTTTGGCAAAATTTACGTACATGCTTATTGCTCAATGCGCGCCTTTCATCATCGGGGTTGATAGATGCAGAAAGCATAACAATAGCCACATTAGTTTTGGCAGCATCATCCAGCTTAGCGTATTCTTCTAAAAACTCCCAGCCATTCATACCAGGCATATTTATATCCAGAAAAAGAAGTTCGGGTAACAGTTCCCCTTTCTCAATTTTTGTTTTTAATAAAGACAGCCCCTCTTCGCCATTGAGTGCAGTAAGCACGTTTTCGGTAACACCGCATTTTTTCAAAATAATTTTATGAAAAAAATTGGTCTCCCTGTCATCGTCAATTAATAATACCGAGCTGAGTTTTTTCTCCATACAATGATTAACTTAAAATAGTAAAGCAAAATGTGCTGTATTGTCCAGGCTCTGATTCTACCCATATACGGCCACCGTGCATTTCTACAATTTTTTTGCACTGGGCAAGGCCAATGCCGGTGCCTTCGTACTCATCGCGGTTGTGCAGGCGCTGAAACATGGCAAATATCTTATTCCTGCTTTTTCCGGCAATACCTATGCCATTATCGTGTACTGTAAATTGCCAGCCACCTTCTATCTTATGGGCTGCAATATGTATAATGGGCACCACTTCTTTTTTCCGAAACTTAATAGCATTGTTAATCAGGTTTTGAAAAAGCAGCTTTAACTCGAGCGGGTAACCGTTAATCAGGGGCAAGGGTTTGCTAGTAATGGTTGTATTAGTAGTAGAAATAAGCGAATGAAGGTCGGCCGAAACATCGGCAAGCACCTGATCGCAATTTACAGGTTGCAGGGGTTTTATCTGCCCCAGGCGTGAGTATTCCAGCAATCCTTTGGTCAACTCTTCCATACGGGCGATGCCGTTAATAATTGAACGGGTAAAAATTTTACCGTCTTCATCAAGCGTACCCCCAACACCTTCGTCCAACAGTTTGGCATAGCTTTTAATAGTAAGCAGCGGTTCCCGTAAATCGTGGGATGCTATGTAAGCGAACTGTTCCATCTCTTTACTTTTAGATTCGAGAATAGAATAGTTGCGCATTTTCTCTTCGGCAATTTTACGCTCGGTTATATCGGTGGCTACTCCTAAAAAGCCCGTTATCTCTCCATCGGAATTTTTAATAGCGCTAACAATTACCTGCACGGGAAAACGGGACCCATCTTTGCGCACATATGTCCATTCACGCGATTCGTGCCGGCCCTGGCGTGCCATTTCTACAAAAACATCGAAGCCCTGAACACTGCGCCCATGTATTGCAGAAAGTTCTTCCCCCCGCATAACAACCTCTTCTGCCACATGTATGTGGGCCGGCGTATGTATACCGATCATTTCTGCAGCTGAGTATTGCAATAATATTTCCGCTCCGTGGTTAAAGTGCGTAATAAGCCCCTTGGTATCAGTACTTATAATAGAGACATACCCGGAGTTAAAAATTGCGTTTAACTCTTCGTTGGCCAGGTTAAGGGCCTCTTCGGCCTGTTTGGCCGGGGTGATATCCTGAAACACCCCGTAGCGCCTTTTGCATACACCATCTTCAAAATCGGCTTCGCCTATAACGCGCACCCACTTATGCTTACCCAACGGCGTTACTACTTCAAGTTCGAGATCGTAAGATGTTCCAAATTGTGTTTGGGCCCGCATGGCTGTCAATAATCTATCGCGGTTAGGTCCTTCCTTATAAAGATTTATAACAGTAGACTTATCGGGGACCACACCTTTAGGCAAATCAAAAATATCGTATGCCATATCGGCCCATTGCATTTTCAGGGACTGCGGCTCTACCTCCCACGTAGCAATACGGGCTATATGGTTGCTACGCTCAAGAATATATTCTATGCGCCTGCGCTCGGCATCTCTTTGCTTAATGTGCGTGATATCTGCTGTATACAT
>DATGXP010000842.1:0-6563 GCA_035298845.1 Chitinophagales bacterium | reverse complement strand
TGCCAACGCCGAAGTTGACAAAGCAAGATGGTCTGAAGGTAAATCCTTATTCAAGAGTAACTGTGCAAGCTGCCACAACCCTAAAGCCGATGGAACAGGGCCTGCCCTGCAGGGAGTAACTGCCCGCTGGGAAGCTGCTGGTGATTTTAAAGGCAAAACCGGTAAGCAATGGTTAGCAGTGTGGATTCACAACTGGAAAGATGCTACAGGTGCCGGTTATAAATATGCCGTGGATATGGCTAACAGCCGCCCATCGGAAATGAACATCTTCAATACCCTTAACCCGCAGCAAATTGATGATATCCTTTTATATGTAGAAAATCCTGATGCTGGTGGTGGCCCGGTTAAGCCCGTAGCCACAGTTGAAACTGGGGTGAAAAAGGAAGAAGGCGGCTCCAACACTGTCCTTTACATGTTTGCAGGCCTTTTATTGCTTCTTGTAATTATACTGGTAAACGTAACTAACCACCTGGATAAAATAGTGGCTGATAAAGCCGGCGAAGTAGCTGTAGCTAAATTACCTTTCTATAAAAGAACTAACTTTAAGGCTGCCTGCTTACTTATAGGTATAGTAGTGTTAATGTATTTTACCGTAGATACTGTAACGCACTTTGGCCGTCAGCAAGGTTACCAGCCAAGCCAGCCAATTAAGTTTTCACATGCTTTGCACGCCGGTACTCATAAAATTGATTGCCAGTATTGCCACCAAACAGCAAACAACGGCAAGCACTCTAATATTCCATCGCTTAACACTTGTATGAACTGCCACAAGCAGGTAAGCAAGGGCCCTCAATACGGCACCGAAGAAATTGCTAAGATTTATGCAGCAGTGGGTTGGGACCCAACTTCAAAAACGTACGATTTGGGTAAAGCTAAACCGGTTGAGTGGACCCGTATTCACAACCTGCCCGACCACGTTTATTTTAACCACGCCCAGCACGTAAATGCCGGTAAGGTTAAGTGCCAGACCTGCCACGGTAATGTAGAGCAAATGGAAGAAGTTTATCAATACTCTCCTTTATCAATGGGCTGGTGTATCAACTGCCACCGCAATACAGAGGTGCAGTTTGCTTCTAACAACTACTACGCTGCTTACGAAAGCATCCACAAAGATTTGAAAGATAAGAAGATAGACAAGGTAACTGTGTCTGCAGTGGGCGGAACAGAGTGTCAGCGTTGCCACTATTAATATTAAGTCTGCCATCGGCAGAAAGAGAGAGACGGTTAAAATTTAAATAGAAATTCGAAATACATAATATGTCAGATAAAATCTACTGGAAAGGAATAGAAGAAAAAGAACAGCTTGAGGGCTTTCGCACTCTTGCTGCCAAGGAATTTGCCGAAGAGCTTCCTGTTTTAAGTTCTATTACTGAACCTGTAACCACAGGTAAGTCGAGCAGAAAAGACTTCTTGAAAATGCTGGGCTTTAGCACCACGGCTGCGGTAATAGCAGCAAGTTGCGAAATGCCTTTGCGCAAGTCTATTCCTTATGTATGGAGACCAGAGGAAATTGCCCCGGGTATAGCTAACTACTATGCCTCTACCTTCTATCAGGGCGGCGATTACGAAGCGGTTTTGGTTAAAACAAGAGAAGGACGCCCTATTAAAATAGAGCCAAGAGATGAGAAAAACTCGCGTGTAACCAAAGGAGGCTCCAGCGCCCGCGCACAGGCTTCTATTCTTAGCTTATACGATAACGGACGTTTCCGTAACCCTAAGAGAGGAAAAGAAAACATAACCTGGGAAACTGCCGATAAAGAAGTGGGAGAGAAGTTGAAATCTGCTGCCGCTACCGGTAAAGTGGTTTTGTTCTCTAACACTGTTATATCGCCAAGCACTAAGGCTGTTATTGCCGAGTTTGGTAACTCACTAGGTGCTGGCAAATTTGAGCACCTGCAATACGATGGTATTTCTTACTCAGGTATATTAGATGCTAACGAAAAGAGTTTTGGAAAACGCTTGATCCCTTCTTACAACTTTGCTAAAGCAACAGTTATAGTAGGTGTTGGCGCCGATTTCTTAGGTACCTGGATTTCGCCAACTGAGTTTTCGCACGACTATGCAGTAAACAGAAAGCTGAGCAAGGATAAGAAGGACATGAGCCGCCACATTCAAATTGAGTCGGTTCCAACTATTACAGGTTACAAGGCTGATACCCGTATATCGGTTAAGCCATCTGAAGAATTGACTGCTCTGGTTGACCTTTACAACATCGTAACAGGTGCCGGTTCATCTAAGAACGAAAAAATAAACAAGGCTGGTAAGGAATTACTAGCTGCTAAAGGCACTTCACTGGTTGTTAGCGGTTCTAACGATGTAAACGCGCAATTAGTAGCTAATGCCATAAACAATGCATTGGGTAACTATGGCACTACCATTACATGGGACAGGCCATATAACACCAAGCAAGGTTCAGATAAGGCGGTTAGCACCCTGATAGAAGGATTGAATAACGGCAGTGTAAAGGCTGTATTGTTCTACGAATCTAACCCGGTATATAACTCACCTGTTAAGGGATTGGCTGATGCACTGAAGAAAGCCGAATTGACTGTATCATTCGCTAACCGTGTAGATGAAACTGCCGTTGCTTCTACATACGTATTGCCTGATAACCACTGGTTAGAAAGCTGGAATGATGCCGAGCCAAAGGCTGGTGTTTTGAATACTACACAACCTGCTATTTCAAAATTATTCGATACCCGCCAGGTGCAGGAAACACTTTTAAAGTGGAGCGGTAAAGAAGGTTCTTACTACGAGTTTTTAAAGAAAAACTGGGAAGCTAATTTCTACGGAAAGCAATCTACCTACAATGGCTTCTGGGCTTTCTGGGATAATGCAATTGCCGATGGTGAAGTAGAATTACCGGCTGCCGGTGGTGCTTCATACAGTGGTGGCGATGTTGCCGGTGCGGTTTCTGCCGTATCTGCTGCTGCCGGTGCATTGGGTAACGATATGCAGGTTAAGTTCTACGAATCAATCGCCGTGGGTGATGGATACTGGAGCGATAACCCATACTTACAAGAGTTGCCAGACCCTGTAAGCAAAGTTACCTGGGATAACTACATTATTGCCAGCCCACAGTGGATGAACAAAAACGGCTATAACATCGACCCTGATTTTAAAGCGAAAGAATATGCAGTAGGTAAACTTACGGTAAACGGCCAATCGGTTGAATTACCGGTGGTAGGTGTTCCTGGCACACCGGATGGTGTGTTTGGTGTAGCCCTTGGTTATGGCCGCGAGGCTGTAGCTCACCCTGAGTTGGGTGTAGGTAAGAATGTGTTTGGTATGTTAACCGCCAAGGATGGTAATTTTATAGATGTAGCTAAAGCTACTATCGAAAAGACCGCCGGTGTTAAGCAGGTTGCTATCACCCAAACTCACTTCAACATTACATTGCAGGATTTAGGTGGCGTTAAAACCCGTAAAACGGTTAAGGAGACTACCTTACACGAATACAAGCAAAACCCTGCCGCTGGTAACGAAGACCGCGCAGAAATACTGGAAGAAAGCGTAACACTTTACCCTGAGCACAAATACCCTGGCCACCACTGGACTATGGTAATTGACCTGAATGCCTGCAACGGTTGCGGCGCTTGTGTGGTAGCTTGTAACGTAGAAAATAACGTACCGGTAGTAGGTAAAGACCAGGTTATCCGTAGCCGCGAAATGCACTGGCTGCGTATCGATCGCTACTATACCGGCGAAGCCGACAACCCGGATGTGGTTTTCCAGCCTATGCTTTGCCAGCACTGCGATAACGCTCCTTGCGAAAACGTATGCCCGGTAGCAGCTACCAACCACAGCAGCGAAGGTATTAACCAAATGGCTTATAACCGTTGCATTGGTACCCGTTACTGCGCTAACAACTGTCCTTATAAAGTACGTCGCTTTAACTGGTACGATTACCAGGAGGCTGATGCATTTGATAAACGCTACGGCACCAGCAATGATAACCACCCTAACGTAGTTACCGAAAGATTTGGATTGAGCGAGCCACTTACCCGTATGGTGTTAAACCCGGATGTTACCGTTCGTTCACGTGGTGTAATGGAAAAATGTTCATTCTGCGTTCAGCGTTTGCAAGGCGCTAAACTGGAGGCCAAGAAAGAAAACCGCCTGTTGAAAGATGGCGATGCTAAGGTTGCCTGCCAAACAGCTTGCGCTACAGGTGCTATCGTATTTGGCGACAGAAACGATAAGGCTGCTGAAGTTACTACACACTTTAACGACGAAAGAGCTTTCGGTGTTATCGAAGAAATTCACACTATGCCTAACGTGCTTTACTTAACACAAGTGCGTAACCGCGAAGAAGAGAAGAACTACGAAATACTGGATTACTACCATCCTGAAAAGATGGAGAAGAAGAATAAAAAGGAGAAGGTGTAAGTTTTGGATTATTTGAATTGATTGTAAAAAGATTAAACTAAAACCGGTCTGCTCTGTTTATCAGAAACCACCGGGTGTTAAACTCAATAAAATGCACGCATACGAATCAGAATTCCGGGAGCCCCTCATTAATGGGATGGACAAAAACTATACTAAGATCACGGATGATCTTATTGCCCCGGTAGAAAGAAACTCAACCATGTGGTGGATTGCTACCTTGCTTACAGGCGCGGGTGCACTATTCTTTGTTTTCTGCCTTGGCTGGACCGTTTGGTTTGGTATCGGAACCTGGGGGTTGAACAAAACAGTTGGTTGGGCATGGGATATTACCAACTTCGTTTGGTGGATCGGTATCGGCCACGCGGGAACACTTATCTCGGCCATTCTATTGCTTTTCCGTCAGCGCTACAGAACCGGTATTAACCGCGCTGCTGAGGCGATGACAATCTTCGCGGTAATTTGTGCAGGTATGTTCCCTATCTTCCACATGGGCCGTGTTTGGGATGCAGGTTTTATTTTCCCTCTGCCAAATACCCGCGGTCCACTTTGGGTTAACTTCAACTCACCGCTTCTTTGGGACGTATTTGCGATTTCTACTTACTTCTCGGTTTCATTGTTGTTCTGGTATTCTGGTCTAATGCCGGATTTCGGAACCATCCGTGACCGTGCTACCGGCAAATGGAGAAAATATATTTACAACCTGCTTTCATTCGGCTGGCAAGGTAATGCTCGTCAATGGCAGCGTTTTGAATCACTTTCACTTGTTTTGGCTGGTCTTTCTACCCCATTGGTACTTTCGGTACACACGATTGTATCTTTCGACTTCGCTACTTCAGTTATCCCGGGCTGGCACACTACCATCTTCCCTCCATACTTCGTGGCTGGTGCTATCTTCTCTGGTTTCGCCATGGTGGAAACCTTGATGCTGATTTCGAGAAAACTATTTAACCTTGAAGATTACATCACTATCAACCACATCGAGTCGATGAACAAAATCATCGTATTGACCGGTTCGATAGTAGGTATCGCTTACCTAACAGAGTTGTTCATTGCCTGGTATTCTGGTTTCTTGTATGAGCAATTTGCTTTCTACAACCGTATCCTGGGTAAATACCTTTGGGCTTATTATATCATGATGGGTTGCAACGTAATTTCTCCGCAGTTCTACTGGTTTAAAAAACTACGCCGTAACTTATGGGTAACGTTTATCCTGTCGATATTCGTGAACATCGGTATGTGGTTCGAGCGTTTCGTAATTATCGTTACCTCTTTGGCCGATGATTATCTTCCATCAAGCTGGGCGTATTTCTCGCCTACCTGGGTAGATATAGGAATTTACACTGGTTCAATGTCGGTATTCTTATTCCTGTTCCTGTTGTTCTCTCGCTTCTTCCCATCATTGGCTATTGCCGAGGTGAAAGCTATCTTCCGTATTTCTTCGGAAGTGGCCAAAGCAGAGCGCGCAAAGAAAGAAGGTGCTACACACGGTGGTTTTGTAGGTATGCAGACTGTAGGCCCATTGGATAAAGATTCAAAAGGAAATTAATTTAGGATAATAAGCATTAGATAAAATAGTAATTCAAAATACATGAGTGCTACAACAGCAACACCAAACAAATTCGTAATAGGCCTTTGGGACCATGAGGAGGTTTACCTTCATGCCATCGAGCATATCCGTGCAAAGGGTATTCAGATTTACGACAGCCTTACTCCGTTTCCGGTTCACGGCCTTGAAGATGCTTTAGGCTATAAAGAAACCCGCCTGCACACTGCCGGCTTCTTCTTCGGAGCTACCGGTACTACGCTGGCACTAAGCTTTATGACCTGGGTAATGACAACCAACTACCCTATTAACTTCGGTGGTAAGCCTTACTGGCCGGTTCCATCGTTTATTCCAATCACGTTCGAGTTAACGGTATTGTTTGCTGCTTGGGGTATGACCCTGACCTACCTTGTGCGTAACAAATTATGGCCGGGCCGTGTTCCAAGAATTTACGACAAGCGCACTACCGACGACCGTTTTGCACTTGTATTTGATGCAGAAGCCCTTTCTGAAGCCGACATTACATCTATCAAAGATGTATGTAAAAAAGAAGGAGCAGTAGAAGTAAAAGATAAAGTTTTTGCAGCAGGAGAGTAATTAGATAGAGTATCCAACGAATACAAATAAGAAA
>DATGXP010000841.1:0-2232 GCA_035298845.1 Chitinophagales bacterium | reverse complement strand
CCTGCGGGTAGATTACACCGCCTTTAAAGGTAAGCTGCGCCTGGCCGCCGCCGCCCGTATGGATAAGTTTTTTAATGGCCCGCGGAAGGTGTATGGCTCATGGCAGTTTATGGTTACCTATAAACCCGCCCCTAAGCACCTGCTGCGTATTGTGCAGTCGCGTGCTAACCGGGCGCCGCTGTTTATCGATAACTTCCTCAATCAGGCATCTTCATTTTTTGTGCCGCAATGGGGTAATGGTACGGTACAGCTGCTGGGCAACAATAACCTGAGCCTGCTAACCACCGATATGCTGGAGCTGGGCTACCGCGGCAAGCTGAAAGATAACCTGGTTATGGATTTTGTAGTGTTTGGCAGCCATACGCGCAACTTTGCCAATGTAGTATACGAAAGCACCACTATAGATACCGCACGGCTTAACACCGTGGTGGTTTTCAAATTTCAAAACCTGCCGCTTAGGGTAAGGCAAATAGGGGCTACGTTGTCGTTTAATTTTGTGGCCGGCAAAATTCAGATTAAGCCATACCTTACTGTGCAGCACACTACCTTGTTTAATTACTCGCAGTATGCGGTGTCGCCCACTGCCGATACGGCCTTCTTTATAGCCGACCCGGCCATTTATAATATCAACTCGGGCATGGGTACACAAATGGCACATAAAGCTACACCGACTGTGTTTGGCGGGGCCTATCTCGATTTTCAGGTTACACCGCAGTTTAAT
Organism: Chitinophagales bacterium; assembly: GCA_035298845.1. Lineage (GTDB taxonomy): Bacteria > Bacteroidota > Bacteroidia > Chitinophagales > LD1 > Bog-950. The sequence goes on along the minus strand of DATGXP010000841.1, from coordinate 1,511 downwards.
ATAAACCTGAACCCGTATTTCCTTTCGGGCCATACACAGCTGGAGGGTAGCAACCTTACTTATAACGATGGTAAAAGAGGGGTGGAGAAGATAAGCCCTAAGTTTATAATGAATGTAATGGCATCGTACACCTTCTTTAAAAAGCTTACGGTGTTTATGAATTTTAAAAATTGCTTTAGCGATAAAACCCGTGAGTTTTACCGCGGCGATATAGCAGGCTTTAAAGTATTGGGGGGTATAAATTTTGAGTGGTAAATAAATGTGGAGTATATAAGCAGGTTATGAAAGCTAAGTGGATAATACCTTTTCTGTTGTTGTTTTTTGTGCAGGGCACCTCTATGTCGCCCCTGGCCGAAAGCAACGAAGAGTATAACCTGAAGGCTGCGTTTATTTACAGGTTTACCAATTATATAGATTGGGAGGCACACCTGGGCAACGAAGATTTTGTAATAGGTATAGTGGGTAATTCGCCTATCAGCAATCCGCTATATGCGGTGGCTAAATCACAAACAGTAAAGGGCCATAAAATTATCATCCGCACCTTCGAAACACCGGCCGATATCCACCGCTGCCACCTGCTGTTTATTCCCCAGCGGTCGGGTTTTTCCTTAACCGAAATAATGGAGCGGGTGCCCAAAGGTATGCTTACCGTAAGCGAAAAGCCCGGCTATGCGGCACTGGGTACCAATATCAACTTTGTGGTGATAGATGATAAACTTAAGTTTGAGATAAATACCAAATCGCTGTATTCATCAGGCCTTACGGCAAGTTCGCAATTATTAAAGCTGGCTATACTGGTAAATTAAAAGAATGTTCGATTTACAAAATTCATCTATACGCAAAAACCTGATACTGATTCAGCTGACTACCGCTTTTATGGCTGTGCTCATCTGCTGCGGTTTTTTTGTGTATAATGATATAAAGCTGTTTAGGGACTCATCGATAAAAACAAAGTATTCGATAGCCGAAATTGTGGGGCTTAGTGTAGCCCCGGCGCTGGGCTTTCTGGACCAGGAAGCCGCCACCCAAATGCTGGCCAAGCTGAAGAGTAACCCGGCTATACTCAACGCTGCAATTTTTGATAAGGATGGAAAAGTGTTTGCCAGCTATACACGCACCGGGCAGCAGCCCTTTGCTTTTTCGCTAACCGGTAACAGCGAAAAGGAAAGCCAGGAAGGCTATATGCAAAAGGTGATAGTAAGCTACAAAGTGCGCGACCCCGATTTTTTGGGCACTGTAGTACTGCGTGCCGAGTTGCAGGGGTTTAAAGAGATACTGATGAACTACATACAGGTGGGTATTTTTATTCTGATAATCAGCCTGGTAGTAGCATTTATTATCTCTACATTTTTACAGCGCTACATTACTAACCGCCTGCTGGCCTTTGTAGCCAAAACCCAGGAGATAGGCGATACCAATGATTTTTCGGTACGGTTGCCTACCGCAGGTAAAGATGAAATTGCAACACTGTCGATAGCCTTTAATAATATGCTGGCGCAAATTGAAAAGAT
>DATGXP010000840.1:0-16851 GCA_035298845.1 Chitinophagales bacterium | reverse complement strand
CTTGTATAGTAGCTGGCGTATGTACTTTGGCGGACCCGATGGTTTTTATGGTGTGCTACCCAACAACTGGGAAATTTGGGAATATCCTCTTCAACCCAATGCCCCTACCGAATGCTGCCGCAAACGCTTTATGATAGAAAGCACCTATAATATGACCACCGGCGGCGGCCCGCTAAACCTGGTACTGCAAAGCAACGGCAATGTATGCAGCTATGGCGCCTTTGTAAGCTGCAGCGATGAGCGGTTTAAAAAAGATGTAAAGCCTATTGAAAGCGCCCTGCAAAAACTGGCAAAGCTCGATGGAGTAACCTATAGCTGGAACACAGCCAAATTTCCCGAGCGGTTTATTAACACCAATACGCAAAGCGGTTTTATGGCCCAGCAGGTAGAGCAGGTAATACCCGAGCTGGTAAGCACCGATACCGAAGGCTACAAAGCTATAGACTACCCCAAGCTTAGTCCTTATATAGTAGAGGCTATTAAAGAGCAACAACAAACCATTACTACATTAAGCAATAAACTAAGCGATAAGGAAAATGAATTGGTACAGCTGAATGAGCGGCTGAAAAGGCTGGAAGAAAAGCTTAACCGGTAATGGCTTACGTTGCGACAAACAAAAAATCCACCCCGCTAGAGGTGGATTTTTTGTTTGCTCCGAAAACTGCAATTATTGCTTTTCGTAAGTGTGGGTAGCCTTAGGCTGGCTAACCGGGTGAATTTTAAATTCTTTCTTACTGATAGACTCTATCTCGTAAGATGACCCGCCCCAAACAAGCAATTCTTTGCCATATACCGCATAGTTAGACGCGCCTGCACTAATGGTGGTTACAGTTGTTCCGCCTGTAGTGCATGTTCTGGTTACTTTGGTCGATGTGGTGCAATCGTCCTGATTTTTGTCCTGGCATAAAAAGAAGGTGACAATTTCCTCCTGTGTACAGCTACGAACTACCGGCAAGCCATCTTCATCTAACTCACCGGTTAGTTTCCAGGTACCGTGTAAAATGTTAAGGGTGGTTTGCTCTTTGGTACATCCCGAAAAAGCGCACATAAAAGCTACTGCTAATAATGAAAGTGTAATTTTCTTCATAAAGGGGGTTTAGGTTATCAATGCAACAAAAGTAGAATATGATATTTTAAAACCAAGTTATATTCATTATTTTTTACTTGCATCAATTCGCCTTCAAATCCTCTACATCCTTCTTCAACTCCGGCATTAATTTTAATATGTTTTGGAGGGATTGGATTTTATCGCGTAAATTCGTTAATTATCTCTAACCACCGGTTCTTAACCAAATTGAAATAATTGCTAGGATTTCCTCCATAATAACCAAGTCCCCAGGCATCGTTACATTCAATCAATTGTGTTGTCTTACCAGTAACGCCTACGTCAAGCGCGTATCCAGCCGGTGCATCGGTGTAAGCTGAAATCAAACTCTTTATCACCTCGACGTCAGGAAACGCTAAAGCATCGCCTGCATAGCACGAACAGTTTACAACTTCGCCTTTATGCACGTAACATCTCCACTCCGATATTATTTCTGATATTAATTCTGAGCACCACAACATTCCATCCCATTCCTTCAACTCCGGAATAAACTGTAAGTCTTCTTTTGATTTCACAACGAATCCGGTAAACAACTTAACATCATCCAATGGTTTTATGAAACAAGGGAAAATGTTCAGTTCAGATTTTTTAGTGATCCATATCCTTCTACCAATAATCGGTTTTAAAACCTCGGGAATATTTAACGGCGTGGGTAGTTGAATATTCAATAACTCCGCAATTCTTTTGACAAAATCGACAGACCCAAAAGGTATAACCGGCTTCCCATCAATATTTGAAAGTGCAACGAATAGACCTGCTTTGGAAACCTCTTTGACTATAAAAGTATTTTGACCGCTATTTTGTTGACCAGCACCAAGGTATGCAGCAAAACTTACATCCAGTGTAATTTTGCCTAAATCAGTTTCGATAAGAATAATCATAAAAGGTTTTAGTGGTGTGCGATTTGAAGTCTCAATTCGCCTTCAAATCCTCTACATCCTTTTTCAATTCCTGCATTAATTGCAATATGTTCTGGTAGCTCATGTCACCCTTGTTCATATAGCTAATGTTTAACGCAGCCTTCCATACTTCTAATATCTCATCCACCTTAATTGGGTATGCCGGGTACGAGGTGTTATCGCTGCGCAATACCAATGTACCGTTCTCTTCTACCTGGTTAAATACGCGCTTAAACACAATACCATCGTGTTTGCTGAGTATAATGTAAGTGTGGCCGTCTTTTATATTCTTCCAGTTGTCTACGTACTCTCCTACTATTACCGAGCCGGGTTGTATAGGCAGCATACTATCGCCTTTAATTTCAAACGCACGGTAGGTGCCCACCGGTAAAAACGGCAAACGGAATTTGTTCAGCTCTTTTATGTAAGTAGGGTCGGCATAGCCGGTTAAGTAACCTGCAGCTGCCTTGGCGGGTATCATCTCAATGTTTTCTTTCTGGTCCTCATCTACCGTTATGGCCAGCACGCGCAGGTTTTTACCGGTTACATCGGTGCCAAGCTGCTCTTCGGTAAATATGGATACCTTCTCCATTTGGCGCAGGTCTTTAGTTATTAGCTCATCTATGCTGTATTTAAACAGTTTGCTAAGGTCGTACAGCACCTCGTAGGTTGGCCGTGCACGGGCCTCTTCATACGCACCAATTAGTGAGCGCTTAATTTTAAGTTCTTCTGCCAGGTCGTTCTGGGTCCACGATTTTCCTTTGCGCAAAAATTTGAGGTTGGTGGCTATAAAGTCCATACTAGGTAATTTTATAATTCAAATATAGCAAAAATATTTAGCAAACTAATTAGCAAATTAAGCTAATTGGATTAACATAGCTACATAACAGGGGTATCCTAAAATTACCTAATTACAGTAAAACCTTAAAGATGCTCCCCAGCCATGTCAGGGACACCCTTAGCCCATAACAAATTCGTTTTAAGTGAATTATAAAGCACCATAGGGGACACTTTTTCAATTTGTCCCATTTTTCGCACCATGCTTAAACCCCTTGTTGTAGCCTATATATTTTCAACTTACCAAGCCTAAAAACAGTATTTTTACAACCCTTACCTGCCCAATGGAAACGCGCATATTACATATGGACCTCGATTCGTTCTTCGTATCGGTAGAACGGCTCTTCGACCCCAGCCTTAACGGCAAGCCGGTAATAGTGGGTGGCAGCAGCACCCGTGGCGTGGTATCCTCTTGTAGTTACGAGGCCCGGCAATATGGTATACACAGCGCTATGCCTACCGTAAAAGCCAAACAACTATGCCCGCACGCCATCTTTCTACACGGCCGTATGCACGATTACGGCGAGTACTCTAAGCGGGTAACCGATATAATAGCTGACCGTGCCCCTTTGTTTGAAAAGGCCAGTATCGACGAGTTTTACCTGGACCTGACCGGTATGGAGAAGTACTTTGGCGCCTACAAGTGGGCCAGCGACCTGCGGCAGACAATTATCAGGGAGACTAAGCTACCTATATCCTGGGGCTTATCCAGCAATAAAATGATGGCCAAGATGGCTACCAACGAGGCCAAGCCCAATGGTCAATATGAAATTAAGCCCGGCACCGAGCAGGCTTTTCTCGACCCACTGCCCGTAGGCAAAATCCCCTTTTGCGGCGAAAAGACCGAAGCCTTTTTAAACGGTAAGGGCATAAAGACCATTTACGACCTGCGACAGTTTAGCCGCGAGGCCATGTATAACCTGATGGGTAAAGGAGGTGTTGACCTTTGGGAGCGGGCACATGGCCGTGCTACCACCACCCTACAGCCTTACCACGATGCCAAGAGCATGAGCAGTGAGCGCACCTTTAATGCCGATACAGATGATACGGACTTTCTGCGCAAGGTGATTGTATCGCTGGCCGAGCAGCTGGCATTTGAGTTGCGCAGCGATAAAAAGATGACCGCTTGCGTGGGTATACGCGTGCGTTATAGCAACTTCGAAACCCACACCAAGCAACTGGCTATACCGGCCACAAGCAACAGCAAAGTGCTTACCGAAAAAGCCATACACCTGTTCAATGAGTTCTACGACCGCACACGCAAGGTACGCCTGCTGGGCATCAAGTTCCTAAACCTGGATGAAAGCGCCCAGCAGATAAACATGTTTGAAGACCGGGAGAAAGACCTGCTGTTGTATAAAGCCATCGACAACTTAAAGAACAAACACGGTATAGATAAGATTACACTGGCCCAGAACCTGAACCTGGGCAACATAAAACGCAACGACCCTAAAGCACAACTGGATAAAGAGGCGAAGAAGGAAAGAAAGAAACCGGATTGAGTTGTCCAGTATAAAAACCAATCAACTATTAGTATTTAGTTAGAGCGTATTTTAATAGCGCAGAATACAATATCTTCGAACAGAGCAAGCATGTTTATGAAGATGAAAATTGTATTACCGGTACTGACATGTGCCACCCTGTTGCTGGCATCGTTTATGCCCCTCGATTACACAGGTAATAACCTTTTGCTACTGCTAAATGCAGATGCATCGTCCAAAGAGTTTAAACCGGTTAAAGAATTCTGGCTGCTGGATAAGAACCTGCAAAACCAATACGGAGGCATAAAGCTATCGCTGAATAGTATGACCGGTAAGGTACAGAGCATACTAATAGCCGGCGAAGAATGCAAGCCGGGTGGTGTGCCTTTCTTTAAGTGCAGCTCTCCACTCCCATTCAACCTATCGCTTAATGATGATACAGCTGCGCTGCGAACCAAATTAGGCGAAGGCATAAAGCTAATGGGCCGAAACACCCTTAAGTTTTATATGGATGATGTAGCAGTAGAGGTATCGTATACCGACTTAAAAAGCGGCAAAGTTCAGGCTATAAAGTTCTACAACGAGGTAAAGCCACTACCCGCCAAAGTGGTAGAAATAGCTAAAGCCCCCACCGCTAAAGATAAACTGGACGACAAACGAAAAGAGTTGGAGAACACCACCTTTGTAAGCAGCACACCGGCAGTAGTAAAGACGGAGACGGCTCCTCCCGGCAACTTCAAAAAGGCTGTGCTGAATGTGTTCGCCTCTTACAAAGAGTCAAGCTTCTACTCTATTAAAGATGAACAACGCAGCTATGGCAACTTTTGGAACTACCAATACACCTATAGCACCAAGCTTAAAATACCCGGCGAGAAATTCAACATGCTGTATAGTTTCCCCTTCCCTACTTCGCAGCTCGACTTTGTATCGGTTATTAAAGAGGGCGATGCATACGATGCATCCTTTCAAAACATATACAAAGACTTTGAGAAGAAGTTGATGCAGAACTTTCCGCAAAGCGAGGGCTGGGTATCGGCGTGTAAGCCTAACAAGGAGTCGAAAACGCTTAGTGACCTGGAGTTTAGCAACGACCGTTACGGCTCTATTATCCTCGATTACTCTAAAAGTCCTAAGGGCCGTCACATCCTGTATCTGCGGTTTCTGTTGTATTCAAATTAAAGATTCCCTATTTTCATTCAAAGCAAATTTATGGACCCAAAGAACCTTGTAAAAGAATACAGCAATGGAGAAGTTACCATTGTATGGAAAAACGGCCTTTGCACCCACTCGGCTAATTGTGTCAGGGGTTTACCCGGTGTGTTTAACACCAAAGCCAGCCCATGGATTAATGCCAACGGCGCCACCACCAGCGAAATGGTTGAGCAGGTAAAAAAGTGCCCCTCTGGTGCATTAACTACATATATGAATGCCGATAAGAAAGATGTGTAGCCTACCTAAGCGCATAGCCCGCTTTACCGTATTGGTAGCTATCTTCTGCCTTGGCAATTCGTATCTAAGCCATGGGCAAACAATAGCCCACGAACGTTGTCACAATTTTAAGAAAGGCATGAACCTGAGCAACTGGCTGGAGGCCTACTGGCAAGTGGGTTACCCAACCCCCTATGGTTACAGTTTTCAGGACCTGGCAAAAATGAAAGAAGCGGGCATAACCTCTATACGTTTGCCCTTGGGTTTTGCATCGGTAACCGATACCGTTGCCCCATATTATGTAGATACCAACAGCGCACTTTTTGCACGTATCGACTCGGTAATTAGCTGGTGCGATGTGCTAAACATGAACCTGATAATAGATAACCACCATAACTGGGACATTTTCAACCAAAACTGGCGTACTAAAATTGACCGGTTTGCCCACATGTGGAGCGTGGTTAGTCGCCACTATAAGCATCTGAACCCTAACCGGTATACTTTCGAGCTGTTAAATGAACCCGCCTTTGGTATTGCCTTAGATAGCCTGAACATTGTAATGAACCGCGCTATTGATTCTATAAGGCAGCACACCACAGCGCATTCTATAATTGTGAGCCCTAATTTTTCAAGCAATGGGGCTGCCTTTAGCAGTTACATTCCGCTTGCAGATACGAACCTTATTTACACCTGGCATAGCTACGATCCTTACCAGTTTACGCACCAGGGTTTTAGCTGGGCCAGCCCTGCTGTGCCCCTTGGCGAAACATTCCCCGGAGCTTACGACCAGGGACTGTACAATGCCTGGGCTACGGTTACCAGCTGGAGTGCTACTCACAATAAACCCGTATTTTTAGGAGAGTTTGGCACTGGTGTATTGGCCGATGATGTTAGCCGCTGCAATTGGTTACAGGTATTTGGCAGCAAAATAGACTCGTTTGATATGCCCTGGTTTTATTGGGACTGGCGCTGGGATTTTGCCCTGTTTAACTCCAATGTAGTTTCGGCCGATAGTATAGTGCCATGTTTCCGCTCGGCACTTCATTTGTATGGAGACACACTCATTTCTTCTGCCCCACTGGCTGCAGCACAACAAATAGATGTTAGCATTTTTCCCAATCCTGCATCGGCAAACACTGGTTGCACTTTGGTAGTACCCAACGCACGTGAAGCCGAAGTAACGATTTATGACATTGCAGGTAGAACTGTGTTTACACAAGCTTTTAACCGGGAAATACCATTACCAATAACTACCTTTCAACCGGGTATTTATCTGCTAAAGATTAACTCGGAAAACAGAGCCGCCTATAAAAAGTTACTTATCCGGTAACAGCTTAAATATCAAAATCGAGATAATAAGCCTTGCCCCGGATGGAATCGTACCAGAAGTAGCGGAACAAATCATCCTGATGCCTTACAAGTAATGGCAGGCTATCTATCTTCTTTTGCTGCCACCAATCAAATTCTATACGGCTAGAGAACGAATACGTACCTGATTGAGCATCGGGCCGGGCAAAATGGTTTACATTAATAATTTGTTGGGCTGTGTGCTTATTGCAGCTAAATGCAAACTGGTAAGTGGCGTCCTGGCCAAACCGCTCGGCATTGCAATAAATGTTCTTTACGTCCGGCGATAACGGCACCCGGAAGAACGCTTTAAATCTCTCCTTATTGTATTTGGTATCTGGTGTGGTGGCATCAAACACCGGGTGCACCTTATCAATTGCATTTTTTGTTATGCTCCTTACTCTATTCTTAATCTTACTGCATGAGGTTAGGCTGCATTGTAGGGCTATTAGTATAAGCAACAACAATCGCAAAGCTACCATAGGCCCAAAATTATCACTCTTATCAATAAAAAAGGCCCTTCGGTTTTCCGAAGGGCCTGTGTTTTTAAAGCTTTGCAATTGTTATTACCTCATAATAGTCACAGTACCTGTTTCTTCGCGGGTAGTGCCATCAAAGTAAGTAATGGTCATTTGCCATACATAGGTATCGTTTGGAGCAGGATCGCCATTCAATGTGCCATCCCATCCGTTGCTTCCGTTAATTCCGTTAGGCTGTGTTGCGTTACCATAAACAATTTGGCCCCAACGATTGAATATTTTGATATCAAGGTTAGTTGCACCCAAAATATCGAATTCGAAGCGGTCGTTCAATCCATCTCCGTTAGGTGTAAAGCCCGTAGGAATAAAGGTTGAAAGCTCATTACTTACATTAATAGTAATGGTATCAGATACTGCACAACCCTGGGCATTAATAACCGTTACCGTAAATGTGGTAGAGGTTTTAGGCATCACTTTAGGGCTGGCGCATACAGTTGTATCGCCGCAAGAGCTAAAGTCAAACAGGTAATTGTTGTTAGAGTCAAACAGCGGAGACCATACTATACTTGTTATAGTAGCAGTATCTGGTGTAACAATAGCAGTTAATGTAGTTTGCATATTGCTCAGAATGAATTGCTCGGTAGCAACAAGGTCAACACCTATCTGGCTAGGTGCCGTAATAGTAAATGTGCTGGTACCCTGGCAGCTGTTAGCATCGGTTACCAATAACACATAAGTGCCCGGATTTAAACCACGGAATGTTGTGCTGTCCTGCTGCTGTGTTACACCATTCAACTGGTAAACGTATGGAGGCAGGCCACCAGATACGGTAGTAGTAACCACACCATCCTGTGAATTGAAGCAATTAGCTCCGGTTACATTAGTTGTTACTACAATTGGATTAGGCCCTATCAGCGAATCACCTATTACCGCAGTACAACCATTCGCATCTGTTACAGTAACTTCATAGTAATCAGGGTTCAGGTCTACCGCGCTGGCAGTGGTTTGCACCGGTGTGGTATTCCATGCATAGGTATAAGGCACTACACCTGCCGTAGCAACCACTGATAAACTACCGTTGCTTGCACCATTGCAGGTTGGCTTGCTGGTTAACAAGGTCAGATAAATCTGATCTGGCTGGTCAACAGTAAAGCTTGCTGTAGAAGTACATCCGTTGGCATCGGTTACAGTTACAGTGTAGACACCCGCTGCGATAGCAGTAAGGTCCTCGCTTGTCGATCCGTTACTCCACAGATAGGTATATGGACCAACACCACCCGCAACCGTAATATTAATTCCCCCATTAGCTGCATTAAAGCATAATGCGTTACTTACAACTCCGGTAATTACTATCTGCTGAGGTTGTGTTAATGTAATAGAGTCAAACACATGGCATCCGTTAGAGTCGGTAAGCATTAATACATGCAGGCCGGCGTCTACCGAAATTCTTGAAGAATCAGTATTGAAATCATCCCACAGATATTCGTAAGGAGTAGTTCCACCAGCAGGGAAAGCAGTTAAGGTGCCGTCTTTACCACCAAAACATGAAATATTGGTACCGGTAACATTCAACGTTAACTGAGCAGGCTCGCTTACAATGTAAAGCGAAACCACCGAACATCCGTGTGCATCAGTTACCGTTACAAAATAATTGCCGCCGCTCAGGTTACAAATGTCTTCAGTAGATTGACCAGTACTCCAGGTGTACGTGTAAGGCAAGGTGCCGCCGTAGGCAGTAATATCCACGCAACCATCGTTGTTGCCAAAGCAGGTTACATTTCTAATAAACCCTGAAGTAAACAGAGCGCTAGGTTCAGTTACATTAAACGTATCTATCTGAACACAACCACGTGCGTCTGTAATAGTAAGCGAATATACACCGGCTACCAGGTTACTTATATCCTCGGACGTAGCACCAGTGCTCCAGTTAAAAGTGTAGTTTGGAGTTCCACCAGCCACAATTACATCAATAGAGCCATTTTGGTCTCCATTACAAACGGGGTTATTAATAACCGCATTAGTGCTAATAGAAGACGGGTTGATAATAAGCACACAAGTACTTGATGTGCAACCATTGTTATCGGTAACGGTAACGCAGTACGTATTTCCGCTCAGGTTAGAAATATCCGGTGTGGTAGCTCCATTGCTCCAGCTATACTGATAAGGAGTAGTTCCGCCAGCGACCGTTAAATCAATTGATCCGTTGTTAGCGTTAAAGCAGCTAATCTGGGTAGCCTGTGTTGAAAGAACTAATTCTGCAGGTTCACTAATAATAGCCGAATCGCGGTGTGTACAGCCCGCTGCGTCTGTAATTATCACATAGTATACTCCACCGCCCAGGCCGGTAGCATCTTCGCTTATCTGGAAATTAGACCACTGGAATGAATAACCCGGCGTACCACCGCTTACTGTTAAGTTGGCAGCGCCGTTGTTAGCCCCATTGCAAAGTACGTTGGTAGTTACAATAGATGAAGTAATTGCAGTTGGCGCAGTTAATGTATAAGTAGCCGTTGCCGAGCATCCGTTATTATCGGTAACTGTAAGTGTATAAGTACCTGCTGTAAGATTCGAAATATCTTCTGTAGACGCACCATTGCTCCATGCAAATGTGTATGGCTGAACACCTCCAACTACAGTAGTATTAACCTGGCCATTATTACCACCAAAACAAGTAACATTTACAGCAGTACCGGTTAACACCAATGCTGTTGGTTGTGTAATTGTTGCAGTAGCCGTTGCGGTACAGTTATTAGCATCTTTCACCGTTACAGTATATGTACCTGCCGCCACTCCAGTCAAATCCTGTGTGGCCTGACCACTGCTCCAGCTGTAATCATAAGGTGCTACACCGCCTGTAACTGTTAAATCAATAGCACCGGTAAGTGCACCGTTGCATAATACATTGGTTACAGAAGTGGTAAGCACTATCTGCGCCGGCTGAGTAATAACTACAGAATCTCTCTTTTCACAACCATTGGCATCCTTAATAATTACAAAGTACGTTCCGGCCGTAAGGTTTGCCAAATCCTGCGATGAGAAGAAATTGCTCCACAGGTAGGTATACGGAGTTGTGCCTCCGCCTACTGTAAGATCCGCAGCACCGTTGTTACCACCAAAACAATTTACGTTAGTTCCTGATATAGATGATGTAAGCGCAGAAGGTTCAGTAATGGTGTAAGTGGCAGTAACCGTGCAAAGATTAGCATCGGTAACTGTTACGCTATAAGTACCGCCGCTTAATGCGTTGATATCATCGGTAACTTCGCCATTGCTCCATGCAAATGTGTATGGGAATACACCGCCCTGTACTGTAATATCTACCGAACCATTCGCACCACCTGCGCAGCCTACATTCGTAGTTGTTGCGTTAAGCACTATAGCTGTAGGTTGTGTTATTACAACTGATGCAGTTGCTGTACAGGTATTGTCGGTAACAGTAACAGTATAAGTTCCTGCAGTTAATCCGTTAATATCCTGTGTAGTTGCACCGCCTGTCCATGCATAAGTATAAACCCCTGTTCCGCCGGTTACAGTTAAATCAACAGCCCCGGTATTTCCACCATTGCAAAGAACGTTGGTAACTACCGTAGTAAGTACCAGTGCAGAAGGTTCGGTTATAATTATAGAATCTCTCTTCTGGCAACCGTTAACATCAGTTACGATAACGAAGTAAGTACCGCCACCAATATTTGCTAAATCCTGAGTAGCAGCAAAGTTACTCCAGAAATAGGTGTAAGGTGCAGTGCCTCCACTTACGGTAAGATCTGCAGCGCCGTTTGATGCGCCATTGCAGGTTACGTTAGTACCTACAATAGACGTTGTAATTGCGGCAGGTTCGGTAATAGTATAAGTTGCGGTAATAGTGCAACCGTTGGCATCGGTAATTGTAATGCTATATGTACCGCCGCTTAACCCATTTATATCTTCGGTTACTGCACCATTGCTCCATGCAAAAGTATAAGGGAACACACCGCCCTGCACGGTAACATCTACCGAACCGTTAGCGCCACCGGCACAACCTACATTTGAGGTAGTAGCATTAAGCACCATACCTGCAGGCTGTGTAACCGTAGCGCTTGCTGTAGCTGTACAGTTGTTTCCATCTGTTACAGTTACGGTATAAGTACCGGCAAGCAAACCAGTAGTATCCTGCGTTGCACCGCCACCGGTCCAGGTATAAGTATATGCACCTGTACCACCGGTTACCGAAAGATCAATTTCGCCGGTGTTTGCACCGTTACAAGCCACATTAGTAACAACCGTAGTTAATACCAAAGCGCTTGGCTCTGTAATAAGTATTGAATCCCTCTTCTGACAGCCATTGGCATCGGTAATTATTACATAATAAAGACCGCCACCAATATTTGAAAGATCCTGTGTGCCCTGGAAATTGCTCCACAAGTAATTATATGGTAAAGCACCACCGCTTACTGTAAGATCTGCAGCACCGTTGCTTGCACCATTACAAGTCACATTAGTGCCTGCTATAGAGCTGGTAATTGGATTCGCCTCAGTAATAGTATATGTAGCAGTAATGGTACAGCCATTGGCATCGGTTACAGTTACACTGTAAGAACCTCCGCTAAGTCCGTTTACGTCCTCAGTTATGGCGCCGTTGCTCCATGCAAAAGTATATGGGAAAACACCGCCCTGAACTGTGATGTCAACAGAACCATTAGCACCACCCGCACATCCTACATTAGTAGTTGTTGCGTTTAATACCAATGCAGTAGGCTGAGTTATTGTAGCACTTGCTGTGGCAGTACAGTTGTTGCCATCTGTTACGGTTACGGTATAAGTTCCTGCAACCAACCCGCTGGTATCTTGTGTTGCACCACCACCGGTCCAGGCATAAGAATATGCGCCAGTACCACCGGTTACCGAAAGATTAATAGCTCCGGTGTTTGCACCGTTGCAAGCTACATTAGTAACAACTGTAGTTAATACCAAAGCGTTTGGCTCTGTAATAAGTATTGAATCTCTCTTCTGACAGCCATTAGCGTCGGTAATTATCACATAATAAAGACCGCCACCAATATTTGAAAGATCCTGTGTGCCCTGGAAATTGCTCCAAAGGTAAGTGTAAGGAATAGTACCGCCGCTTACCGAAAGATTAGCAGCACCATTGCTTGCGCTATAGCAAGTTACATTTGTACCTGCAATAGAACTTACTATAGATACGGCTTCAGTAATAGTATATGTAGCAGTAATGGTACAGCCGTTGGCATCTGTTACAGTTACACTGTAAGAGCCGCCGCTAAGTCCGTTTACATCTTCAGTAGTTGGGCCGTTGCTCCATGCAAAAGTATATGGGAAAACACCGCCCTGAATTGTGATGTCAATAGAACCATTGGCACCGCCCGAACAAGCTACATTAGTTGTTGTAGCATTTAGCACTAAAGCAGTAGGCTGAGTAACTGTAGCACTGGTTACAGCTGAACATCCGTTGCCATCTGTAACAGTTACGCTGTAAGAGCCTGCTACTAAACCAGCAGTATCCTGTGTAGCGCCACCACCTGTCCATTGATATGTATAAACTCCATTACCACCGGTAACTGTAAGATTAATTGATCCGGTATTTGCGCCATTGCAGGCTACATTAGCTACAACTGTAGAAAGCACCAGAGACTGTTGCTCAGTAATTACAACCGAATCCCTTTTCTGACAACCATTAGCATCTGTAATTATCACAAAATAAGTACCCCCGCCAATGTTTGAAAGATCCTGTGTTGATTGGAAGTTGCTCCATAGATAGGTATAAGGCAAGGTACCACCACTTACTGTTAAATCGGCTGCGCCATTATTAGCACCACTGCAGGTAACATTAGTGCCTACTATAGATGAAACAATAGCCGTAGGCTCGGCCACAACAAAAGAGGCTACTGCAGAACAACTATTGGCATCATTAACAGTAACAGTGTAAGTGTTGCCACTAAGGCCAGTTATATCTTCAGTGGTAGGACCGTTACTCCAAACAAAAGTGTAAGGTGTATTGCCTCCGCTAACGGTAAGGTTTACTGCGCCATTGGCAGCACCGTTACAAGTTACGTTGGTTACCACGCCTGATAAAGCTACCGGCTGTGGTTGTGTAAGCGTATAAGTAGCAGTAGCAGTGCAACTGTTTGCATCTGTAACAGTTACAGTATAAGTTCCGGCAACTAGGCCGGCAGTATCCTGCGTGGCGCCGCCACCTGTCCATGCATAAGTATAAGCACCTGTTCCACCAGTTACTGAAATGTCAACTGAGCCGGTTCCTCCGTTACAAGGTATATTGCTAACCACGCCGGTTATAACAATTTGTGCCGGCTGCGTTATAGTTACAGTCTGAATGGTCTGACAGTTTTTAGTATCATTTACTATTACTACATAATTACCAGCGCCAACACCGTTAAGGTCTTGTGTGGTGGCAAATGTATTCCACAAGTATGTATAACCCGGATTACCTCCCGTTACGGTTAAATCAGCTACACCATTGCTTCCGCCAAAGCAGGTAACATTGGTAGGAACTATAGTAGCTGTAAGAACCGCCGGTTCGGCAATAACTACAGAAGTAGTAAATGTACATCCATTATTATCGGTAGCAGTAACGCTATAAGTGCCGGGAACAAGGCCTGTTAAATCTTCGCTGGTGGCATTGTTACTCCATAAGAATGAATAAGGTTGAACGCCACCGGTAACTGTAAGATTAACCGTACCATTGGCTGCACCATTACAAGTAACATCGGTAGAAACAGTATTTCCGGTGATAGCTTGCGAAGGCTGGGTAATTGTTCCGCTTGCCGTAGCTGTGCACAAGTTGCCGTCGGTAACAGTTACAGTATAAGTACCTGGCGCCAGGCCAGATATATCTTCAGTAGTCGCACCGCCGGTCCAAGCATAAGTATAAGAGCCGGCACCACCAGATACTGTTAAGTTGATAGCACCCGATGAATTACCTGTGCATGAAATATTAGTTACTACAGTAGAAAGAGTAAGCGCAGCAGGCTGTGTAATTACTGTTGTATTAGATATGCTGCAACCATTGGCATCGGTAATTACCGCGGTATAAGTAGCCGCAGGTATTGCGGTTACATCCTGGGTAGTTGCACCATTGCTCCACAAGTAGCTGTATGGTGTAGTGCCGCCAGCAGGTGTAATATCTATGGAACCGGTAGAAGCCCCGTTACATAGTACATTTGTTACAGATTTGGTTGCCGAAAGCTGAACAGGCTCTGTAATAGTGCGTGAAATAGTTTGTTGGCAGCCGTTATTGTCCGTTATGGTAAGCCCGTAAGTACCGGCATGTAAACCAGAAATATCTTCGGTGGTAGCACCGTTGCTCCATACAAAAGAATAAGGAGGAACGCCACCGCTAACTGTAACATCAATATTACCGGTGGAATCATTAAAGCAGCGCAGGTTATTAGCAGAAGCTACTGTTAAGAAAAGTGGCAGTGGTTGTGTAATTGTGGCCCCTACTGAAGTAGAGCAGCCAGCGGCATCTCTTACAATAACGTTGTAAGTTCCTGCCGGGATATTTGTAATATCCTCGTTTGTGCTACCGTTGCTCCATAGATAATCATAGCCCGGAGTTCCACCAACAGCAGTAATAAATATACCTCCTGTAGTGCCTCCGTTACATAAAATATTTTGAATCGAATCGATTTGTGCTTGTAATACAGCAGGCTGAGCTATAGTTACCGGAACAAAGGCAGTACAACCTTTAGAGTCGCGGATAGTAGCGGTATATGTACCGGCAGCTAAACCTGTAAAAGTATAGAACGGAGTGCCCGGCTGAACAAACGAAACACCGTTAATAGAGAAAGAATAAGGAGCAATACCTGGTAAAGTAACCATAACGGTTACAGAACCATCGTTATCGCCAAAGCAACCAACATCTGTTTGCGATAAAATAGCACCATCGATACCGTATGAGTTATTTAGTATAACCGTGGTGTGAAATTCGCAGTTATTAGCATCCACAGTGGCTACGTCGTAGGTGCCACTTGCTAAACCACTAAACACATTACCTGATTGTAATGGGCCGTTATTAAGTGAATACCTGTATGGAGTAACTCCACCGGCAGAAGTGATGGTAATTTTTCCATCAAATACGTTGGCACAACTTGCATCTTCCTTAACCGTGGTATGCGAAAGAGGAGTTGGCTGTGTAATAACAACCGGGTTGCCGGAATAAGAAGTTTGACAATTAGCATTGTCTCTTATTACCAGGTTGTAATTGCCAACAGTAAGGCTGTCAAAGAAATTACCCGCCCTGAATGCAGCGCCGTTATCAATTGAATAAATCAGCGGGCTATTACTGGTTGAACCGTTGATTGTAATATCGCCGCTATTTCCTCCATTACATAAAACATTACCTACTACATAAGGCGGTGTGCCAAAAACCGGGTATTGGTTAACTGTAATAGTTGTTGAGGCCGGAGCAGAACAATTATTTGCGTTAGTAACTGTTACAGTATAGGTAGTAGTAGTGGTAGGGCTTGCACTTTTGCTAGCACCGCTTCCCAGGCCGTTACTCCATACATATGCCACCTGGCCTGCCGGATTGGCAAGTAAGCCCACAGCAGCACCGCTACAAGTTATACCGTCGTTATTTGCCACCCCAGATGATTCCGTAACAGAGATAGTAGGTGTAGGCAAAGGATTAACAGTTACTGTATTAGTAGCTGAAGCTGAACAGTTGTTAAGGTTAGTTACAGTTACGTTGTAAGCAGTAGTAGCTGTTGGGTTAACAACATTAGTTTGATTGGAGTTTAATCCATTATTCCACACGTAGCTTAACATAGCTGCCGGGTTAGCAGTTAAACTGGCGTTATCACCGCTACAGGTAATAGCATCATTAGACACATTTCCAGAAGTTTCGGTAATAGATATAGATGCAACAGGAGGGGTATTAACCGTAATGGTTGTTTGCGCAGTTGCTGAACAAGAATTACCATCGGTAACAGTAACCTGGTATACGGTGGTAACGTTAGGGGCCGGACTTTTTGTTTGACCTGAACCTAACCCTGAGTTCCACGAGTAAGTGGTCATTCCGTTTGGCAATGCACTTAAAAGAACACTGGCACCGGTACATGTAATACCATCATTATTGGTGGTACCAGAGCTTTCTGTAACCGAAATAGACGGAACAGGAACCGGGTTTACGGTGATAGTTCTGGTGGCAGTACCCGCTGCACATGGAGAAACTGCATTTGTTGTTAAAGTAAGGATAATAGTACCCGCAGATGTGGGTGTAAATGTAACAGCTGCCGGATTGGCCACCGGGGCAGTAG
>DATGXP010000839.1:0-3103 GCA_035298845.1 Chitinophagales bacterium | reverse complement strand
TCGCTCAGTATAGCACTTTGATTAGCCACCGGCACCAAATCTTTTACGGTTTGCAGGTGTCGCTGCTCAATAGCGCTTAGCTTTTCTTTATACGCTTCGTTACCTTCGGCGGCAAGTTTGCCGGCGTCTATAAGCATATCGGTAGTGCCGCCCAATGCAGATACCACCACCATGGTGCTATCCTTTTTCAGTGCGCGCTGTACTATCGCTATAGTTTTGGAAATATTCTCTGCATTGGCAACCGATGTGCCACCAAATTTTAAAACCTGCATTCTTCTCTCTTTTTGCGGCTAATATCAGCCTGTTGGGTGGTAAATAAGAGGGGGCTTTTAAACAGTTGCGTTATAAAATGAATACTAGGCAGTGCGTTTTTCTTTAAACCAATACACCAAACAGCCCAGGGCTATTACACCCAGCGCTCCAACTATAAACGGCCACTCTGCCGAGCAGAAGATAAATACCCAAACGGCAATACCTATCAGGGCCGGTAGAGGATAAAGCCACATACGGAAAGGAAAGTTCTCTTGCCTGTGTTTATGGTGATAGAGCAATATGCCTATGCTCTGGCTAAGAAACTGAATTATGATGCGAACAATAATTATGGCTGTTATCACCTCTTTCATTTTAAACAACAGGCTGAAGAAAAAGGCTATGGCTGCCAGTATAAGCAGCGACATGTAAGGGAAATGCTTGGTAGGATGAAGCTTGCCAAACACAGAGAAAAAGTTGCCATCTACAGCGGCGGCGTAAGGCACCCGGGAGTAACCGAGCAACACGGCAAAGAGGGAGGTGATGGCTATAAACAAAATTAACCCCGTAGCCACCTGCGCTACTGCGTGACCGTAAATCCTTTCGAAGTAGAGGCTGACAATAAAAGGTGAATCTTTAGCCTCCTGCCAGGGTATTACACCAAGTATGGATAGCTGCATAAGCAGATACAATACAGCGATAATGGCTATAGAAATAAATATGCTGCGTGGTATGTTACGCTCCGGTTCTTTTATTTCTCCGCCCAGATGGCATACATTGTAATAGCCTAAAAAAGAATAAATAGTTTTTTGACTGGCGGTGCCCAGCGCCAGGAAAAAAGCAGGGGTAAGGTCAAAGGCATCCTTTGAATATGTGAACGCCAACGCGGGTTGAAAGTGCGGGATAGCGCTTACTATTAACCACAGGATTGTGCCACCGACTATTACACCCATAAACACCGATATTTTTCCGATGTCGGTTATTTTGCGGTAGAGCAAAAAAGTAATCAGCAATACCAACGCACCGGATACAGCTTTTTGCTCATAAGGGCCGAGTGGAATTAAAAAGGTAAGATACTGGGCAAAGCCGATAGCCCCGGACGCCACTACCAGGGGCGCTTGTATGATAGTCTGCCAGATATAGAGGAAGGAAAACAAGCGTCCCCATTTTTGCCGGCCGTATAGGTTTTGCAAAAAAGAATAACTGCCCCCCGCCTCTGGCCACTTAGCGCCCAGCTCGGCCCACACGCAGCCATCGGCAAATGACAGCACCGCACCGAGCACCCAGGCCAGTATGCACTGCGGGCCGTTCATAGCGCCGATGATAAATGGGATAGTGATAAACGGGCCGATGCCCACCATATCTATGGTGTTAACTGCTACTGCCTGCCTTAAACTTAATCCGCGAATTAACTTGTTCATAATACAGAGACATTACCACCGAGACACGGAATGCACAGAGAAGCATGGAGAACACATTTTTGTATTCCTTTTGAACCTACGTAATTCTGTAAATGTGGTAAGGCCTTTTGTAAAAGTATTCGTATTAAGTTTACACAATGAAAAAATTTCTTCTCCTCTTTTCTGCGCTGTGCTTTATACTGTGTACACAAGCACAAACCCACACCGGCCCTAAGATATTAGTGGTAACCGCCCACCCCGATGATGAAACGGGTATGGCAGCCACTATATATAAAGTAACCCACGAGCTAAACGGCACGGTTGACCAATGTGTAATTACCAACGGCGAGGGTGGTTATAAATACTCTACCCT
Source organism: Chitinophagales bacterium (assembly GCA_035298845.1). GTDB lineage: Bacteria > Bacteroidota > Bacteroidia > Chitinophagales > LD1 > Bog-950. Next base: position 1,081 of record DATGXP010000839.1, on the reverse strand, counting down.
GGCAGAGGCTTATTATAATTTAGAGTTGACCGATGAAAAGGTAGGCCGCGAAAACCTGCCGCGCATCCGCAAACAGGAACTGGTAAATGCCGGTAAGATTATAGGCATGAACAACATATTTTTTATGGACCAGAAAGATGCGCGCTATGGGCTGGATGAACATGAGCCGCTGGATACTACCTGGAACGTAAGTTGGGTAACGGCGCGCCTGAAAGAGATAATGACAACCACTAAGTATGATTTTGTTTTCTGTCTGTTGCCTGTGCCCGAAACACATGCCCACCATAAGGCCGCTACTATGCTGGCGCTGCGTACCGTGCAAAGTTTACCGGCAAGCCAACGACCAATAGTATTGGGCGTAAGCGGCTCTAGCCATAAGGACACTACTTCCACAAGGTTTGAGCAGTTGAAAGACTACACCGAAACCAAAGTAGAGAAGGGCGCTATTTACTCCTTCGACAAATCAGTGCCCTTTGGTTACAAAAACAAGCTGAGCTATAAGATTGTAGTTAACTGGGAGATAGCCGAGCATAAATCACAAGGCACTATGCAGCTGGCCATGAACTATGGCGACTTAGAAAACTACTGGTACTTTGCCATGAATGCAGCCGATGGAAAAGAGAAATGTAAAGCATTTTTCGAATCGCTGAAGAAGGTACCTTATAAAACTAAGGAGTATTAATAAAGTGAATTGCGGTTGTTACGGTTCCAGTATTTTACCAGCAGGAAACCAAACAATGCACCACCCAAGTGCGCAAAGTGTGCTACGTTATCGCCACCACTCATGGCAAACCCTTGCCATAATTCTATAAGTATATATACCGCCACAAAGTATTTAGCCTTAACCGGTATTGGTATAAACATGATGTATAGCTCGGTATTAGGAAACAAAGTAGCAAAGCCGGTGAGTACACCAAAAATGGCACCCGATGCGCCTACGGTAGTGCTGAAATAAGTACCCCAAACCTCCGGATGTGCCTCGAGTAAAGTCAATGATGGATTAGCAGTGCCTATAGCATTGTAAACCAAAAAGCCCTGCACCAACATATGAAGAACAACTGCGCCGAAACCGGTTATCATG
>DATGXP010000838.1:0-2235 GCA_035298845.1 Chitinophagales bacterium | reverse complement strand
AGTTGGGTGCATTGAAAAGCCTGTTGGAACAAAGCTACGAAGTACTGGCAAACGGAGGGAGATTATCAGTAATAACCTTTCACTCGCTGGAAGATCGGTTGGTGAAGAACTATATGAAACATGGAAGTTTTGAGGATGAACCAGAGAAGGATTTTTTCGGCAACATAAACAGGAAGTTTAAGCTGATAACCAAGAAGCCGATAGAGGCCTCAGAAAAAGAAAAAAAGGAAAACAGCCGCTCGCGCTCGGCAAAACTGAGAGTAGCGGAAAAGATTTAAACCAAATAGTAAATACAAAAACACAACACATGAAAACCAAAACCACACTAGTTGCAATCATGCTGATTCTTGGTTCGTTAACAACCCTAATGGCACAGGAAAAGTTTGACCTGGCTGTAGTAGGTTATCGCTACGATACCCCTAAGAGCCAAATCTACATCTCTATCAATGGTGAAAAATCGGAACAGTATGACGTAGAAAGAGAGCAACTGGAAGGTAAGATTTGGGGTGTGAGCATGAACCCGCTATTAAAAGCGGTAAACAAAATGCAGAACGAAGGATGGGAAGTAGTAGGCGGAATGACCGCAAGCGGTTTGCCAAGCATATCACTTTTCTACTATAGTTTAAGAAAGAAGAGATAAGCGAAACCTTAACCGGTAAGTGAAATAAAAATGGAAGAGCAAAACACAAACGAAACAACGGTGCCACAACCGGAGAAGAAAAGCCGCAAGGGCTTTGCTTCTCTGCTGGGCAAACTGGATGCCGTAGGCGAAACAGGGCTGCAGAAGCTGCTGTTCAACATGCCGTTTGTGTTGTTCCTGGTAATGCTGGCCGCTTTGCATATTGCCAATAACCACACGGCAGAAAACTATGCACGCAGCATTGCAAAAACAGAAAGAGAAGTAAAACAATTACGCTGGCAGTATATGACAACTACAAGTAGCCTGATGCAAAAAAGCAAACAGAGCGAAGTAGCAAAGCTGGTGGGCACACAGGGGTTAAAGGAACTGAGGATTCCCCCTTATAAAATTGAGGTAACTAAAAACTAAAGATGCTGAATAAAGTGAAAGCTCATCTGCCGAAAGGGCTCCCGCAAAAAACGGGACGGATGAGCAGCCACCCAAATTCGGGACTGTAAACTATTGTACATAAAGCAACATGGCAGCCAACAAAAAAAGCGAAATCTTACTGAGAGCCTATCTGGGTTTCGCTTTTATTTTCTTACTGGGAGTAGCTATTATCGGCCGCACGGCTTATATACAAACTGTGCAGGGCGAATACTACCGTTCGCTTGCCGATTCACTGACTATTTTTCCTAAAACGATTTTAGCTGAGCGTGGTAATATTTACAGCCAGGATGGACGGTTGCTGGCTACTACATTGCCAACATTTGATATACGTATAGATTTTAAAACTACGTATGTGCATCCTGAGATATTTAAAGAGAACGTTGATTCGCTGGCAATATGCCTGGCTGCTATGTTCCCCGAGAAAAATGCCACACAGTATAAAAATGAATTGGTAAAAGAGCGCAAAAAGAAAAGCCGTTACTACCTGCTTAAGCGCAATGTAAGCTACAACCAGATGGCCGAAATGAAGCGCTGGCCCATGTTTCGCGATGGGCGTTATAAAAGCGGTATGTGGGATGTGCAGATTGATAAACGCCTGAAACCTTTTAAAGGGTTAGCTGAACGTACCATTGGTTTTGTGAGCGATTCGGGTAAAGTGAAGGTGGGATTAGAAGGTAAATACAACACCGAATTAAAAGGAAAAGAAGGCACCGTAATGGTGCAGAAAATTTCGGGCGGTGCTACAGTGCCATTAGATAGTAAAGCAGAGATAGTGCCACAACCGGGCCGCGATATTTATACTACACTGGATGTAGAGTTGCAGGATGTAGCAGAAGATGCATTGTTGCGCGCATTGGCACACCACGGTGCCGGCCACGGTTGTGTAGTGCTGATGGAAGTAAAGACCGGTAAGATAAAAGCGATTGCAAATCTTGGTTTAGCGCACGATTCTGCCTATGGCGAAATTCAGAACTATGCTGTGGGTGAAGCTACCGAACCGGGTTCTACATTTAAATTAGCTACGGTTGCCAGCTTAATGGAAGATGGTTTGGTAACAGCCAATAGCCAGGTATATGCCGAAAACGGGGAATACAAAGTTTACAAGTTAACTATTCGCGACCACGAAGCGCCGGAGACACCGATGCTTACCGTTAAGCGTGCTATAG
>DATGXP010000837.1:0-5609 GCA_035298845.1 Chitinophagales bacterium | reverse complement strand
TAAACATTTGATAGAACGTATGCGCGTGTTTGCCGGCGACCTGGTGGCATCCTCTGAAATACAACTGAACTTTAATGCCGAACAAAATGCAGAGGATGTGAAGCTGAGTATGGAACAACGCAAAAACATTTTCCTAATTTTTAAAGAGACGGTATACAACACCATAAAGTACAGCGGCGGCAAAAACCTGTACATTGACATCAAGCGCGACTCACCTCATTTGCGCATTGTAATAAAAGACGATGGCAAAGGCTTTGATGTAAACAACTACACCAGCAAAAACGGCAACGGTATTAAGAATATGCGCTACCGCGCGGAAGAGGTAAAAGCTAAGTATAACATTGAGTCGTCTCCGGCGGGTACGGTTACTACGGTGAATGTGTAGAAGGAAGTAAGAAGGACGAAGTGGGAGGTTAGAAGCAGCCCCAAGGCAGAAGCTAAATCGCATGTAAGGAAGACAATGCAACTTATTGAAAATGTCATTAAATAAAGATGGAATATTTTGGCTTAGAGATATATGATGGCATGCCATTAAAGCAAGTAAACATTGATATAAATGTATCATTACAAGAGCAGTGGTATCTTTTAACGCAGGATATATGTTGTATTAATTACAACGTACATGATGAATTAATGTTCAGCGTAGATGTTGGGTATTATCCTTCTGCTATAATTACTGCAACTTCTCATTTTAAAGTTGTAGTAATTGAGGGGCCATATACGGACGGTGGGGTTTTTTTTTGAAAAAAAATCGCAAAACCTAAAACAAATGCATGTAGATTTAAAAGAAGCCATAGATTTATTACAAACATTTAAGGCGATGACTATTCAGACTATTTTGCTTAAAAAGCAAAGAGATTTTTTGTGAAATCGTGCCAGAAATTTCTTTTGACTGAAAGTCATACTTTGATAGCAGTACTATTCATTCCTCCCTTCCACTTCAGTATTTGTATTGGCTGTTAAGCCCCCTTTAGGGGGTGGGGGGCGGTTTTCACCCTCATGGGGGATGCACATGCTGCAACTTGTATGCTACGTTTTCGGTAAACGGAAGCAATTAAACAAACAACTAAAAAACATAATCATGAAAAACGTTATCACACTTATTGAAAGAACTAAATCAGCCATCCTTGTTATCTGTTTCTACGCTGCTGTGTTTACTGCTACTGCCGGCACACCGGTAGATGTAGCCAAAGTAATCGGCAACGAAAAAGTAGTAGCACAAGCCGAAACCAAATACCATGTATGGGTAGCTACCGACAACGGTGTTTACCAGGTAAACAAAGGCAACGGTAAATTCATTCACCTTACCACTAATAACTCGGTGCTGCCTTCTAACCACACAAAGGGAATTTGCACTACCAGCGATGACAACGTTTTTATTGCTACCGATAAAGGCCTGTTCCGTTTCGATGGTGTATCGCACCTACAGCTAACTACCGAAAACAGCTACCTGCCTACCAACAGCCTAACCGGCATTGTGTGCGATGAAAGAGGCCGCATATTTATAGGCACACAAAACCATGGCCTGGTAATGATGGAAAACTACAAGTGCGAAACCTTTAACAAGCACAATTCAGAACTGAGTACTAATACAGTTACCAAAGTTTACATGGACGAGAACGGACTGATAATAGCCGCACTAGCCAACGGAGATTTTACAGCCATGGGCAGCAGCACCATGCTACTTATTAAAGCCGAGCAGCCTGCTAAAGATGTAACCGCCACTAACTAAAAAATATACCTGTACTAATACAAAGCCCGACTGTGAGGAACACAGCGGGCTTTTGTGTTTAGATCAACATCCGAAGTTTTTTCAACTTCGGATGTTTTTGCATTACGGCTGTTTAATTCCCCTCCCGGCTTGCTGCCGCCCAGCGCATTTAAGGCGAGCCTGTCCCTACCTTATCGGGAGGTGTCTCGCCTTAAATGCGAGACGAGGTGGTCGTAACTTGTTCAGCCTTCCCCCTTCCGCCTTCGTATTTCTTACTTTGCCCTTGGCTGTTTATTCAGCATTCCCAATTGGTTTCACCCCATCGGGGGATACACACGCTGCAACTTGTGCAGCACCTTTGTAGTAAACACAGGCATAACAAAAACAACAACCAAAAACAAATGAAAAACTTAATCACTATCGCCAAAGCATTTTTCAAGCCTGTAGCAGTTATTAAATATTTGTTCTTCCCTTTTATGATAGCCGGCGCCCAAGGCACTAACGAGCTTTCGGCTTTACTAGCTAAAGAGAAAGTAGTAGCACAGGTACAAACACAAACCAGTGTTTGGGTAGGCACAAACAACGGCTTATACCAGGTTAACCGCATCAATGGTAAGTTTGTGCACTTAACTACCGATAACTCCGTTTTGCCATCGAACCATATTAAAGGCATTTGCGCAACCAGCAATGAAAATGTATATGTAGCAACCGATAAAGGCCTTTTCCGTTTCGATGGTTCGGCTTACCTGCTGGTATCTACTGAGAATGCAAACCTGCCTACCAACGAATTTACCTCTATAGCCTGCGATGAAAGAGACCGTGTGTTTGTTGGTACCAAGCACCATGGCCTGGTTATGATACAGAACTACAAATGCAAAACATTTGATAAAAATAACTCTGCCTTAACCAGCAATACCATTACTAAAGTTTATTGCGATGAGAACGGTATAATTATAGCAGAGGAAGGTAATGGCAATATGATAGCCATTGGATTAAACGTAGTAGCACCAATTGTTAACCCCCAAAACAAAATCGATGAAATCGCTGATGGAAATTAAAAACAAAGAATGTTCATGTGGCTCGGAACCTTAAGATACATCTCACAAAACCTACCGTAAGGAATACGGCGGGATTTTGTGTTTTTACCCGAATACTCTTTTCATTTAATTCATATTTCTAACTTAGTAATTCAAAAATCTGCATTATGCCTGATATCAGAATCACCATTTTTGACGACAACAAGCGCTTTCGTGAAAGCATCGGAATTTTATTTGAAACATCGCACGGCTTTGAGCTGGCGGGCAGCTACCCCGATGTGCTGAACGTGGTAGAGAATGTAGGCGAAAGCAAACCGGATGTAATATTGATGGATATAGATATGCCGGGCATTAATGGTATAACAGCCGTTAAAAGCGTGCGCGACAAATACCCCGATATGCCTATTATAATGCTTACAAGTTTCGATGAAGATGATAAAGTGTTTCAGTCTATCTGCGCCGGTGCTATGGGCTACCTGCTAAAAAACACACAACCCAACAAACTGATAGAGGCGGTGCGCGAAGTAAACGAAGGCGGTGCGCCTATGACACCGAGTATTGCGCGCAAGGTAATGTTTCACTTTCAGCAACCGGTGGTTACCCAAAACGATTATAACCTGACCGATCGCGAAAAAGAGGTGCTCTCTTTACTGGTAAAAGGCAACTCGCTGAAGATGATTGCCGACCAGCTTTTTTTGGGCCGAGAAACCATAAAGACCCACATTAAAAAAATATACAGCAAGCTGCACGTAAGCTGTGCTGCCGAGGCAGTGGCGAAGACGCTTAACCAGAAATTGTTGGGATAAAAGCCGAAGAGCTATTGTCAACTGGCTTAGTGATACCTATAACTACACCAACATAAACCCTTTATCGCACAAATCCTCTACGTTAAGGTCGGCAGTTACACTGCCTATTTTTAGTAAGGCCTGCTTGGCGTTCTCCAGCCCTCGCAGACGGATGCTGTAGTCAGAACTCCAAACGGTAGATAGCAGCCAGGTATAAGCATCGGCTTCGCTCAACTTAAAGCGGTCGCACAGTAGTTTAACCGATTCGGGAGAGAAAACAAAGCTGGCGCTTTGCTCATTTATAACTTCCAGTACAGTATTTATTTCATCGCGCTTGTGTTCGAGGGCCTCATCGCTGGCTATTACCAGCATACTGCTCCAGGGTGCGTTAAACTCCCCTATCATGCGTAGCAGCCCTTTTTCTACAAAAGCTTTGGTCATGTATTTTTCCCAGTAAAAAATCTGTGTTTCTCCTTTGGTGAGCGATTCGATAGCGCCATCAAGGCTTTTCACTTCTACCAGGTCTTCGGGATTTACTTTTTCGCCGCGCTGCTCGGCGTGTATCATGGCCATGAGGTGCGAACCAGAGCCGAGCTTGCTGATAGCATACTTTTTAGGCTGTTTGCTATAAACCGAATGTACCGGTGACTGCGCCCCGGTAAAAATACCCCAACCGAGCGGCGAAGTGATATACTCTTTTACAATTTTTGCTTTCAGGCCTTTTGATGCTGCCGATATAAAGCCCTCGGTTAGCAAAATGGCTAAATCAAGTTCGCCGGTCTTTAGCGCTTCGGTCATTACACCGGTGCCACCGGGAAAAAATTTCCAGTTTAAATCTACGCCTGCCTTCTTAAACTTACCCTGCTCTACCGCTATATTCCACGGCAGGTTAAAGTGTTCTGTTACTCCCCCAATATTAATACTCATACTTCGTTCGATTACGCTGATAAATACATTGATAAATACAGGATTAAATACAGGCAATACTATGCAATCATTTTTTAAAGAATTGAATTGTTTCGTTAACTGCATCTTCCAAATCTTCGGTTAGCTTATCATCCGTATAAGGATGCTTGCCGCCAAAGTTATGGTTGCTATGTTCGAGCAAAAACAGTTCCGCTTTTCTGTTCCACTGGTGCATTTCTAAAGCTGCTGCGTACGGTATTGTTTCGTCATCGGTGCCGTGTATTATTAAAAACGGAATAGTTAAAGCTTTTACTGCATCGGGCACAAACAAACGCGGCAGGTTGGCAAAATAATTCTCATACATCTGCCATTTAATAGGCATTTGCTGTTTGGTACGCGCATTACCTACAAACACCACCCCATCGCGTTTTATTTTCTCCAACTCTTCCTGCGTCCAGTACTTGCTAAACTCGTTTACACTGGCCCAGGTGCAAAGCTTTTTAACCCGGTTATCTTCCTTCGCCTTCAAAATAGAAATACCTCCACCGCGACTATGCCCCATCAAATAAACACTTTGAGAAGGCACTTTGTTTTCTGCCGCTACAAATTCGGGCGAGCATACCCAGTCTATCACCACGCCCAGGTCGTCCATTTCTATGCTCAGGTTGTCGTTGCCAAAGGCTTCGAGGTCGACAAAATCCATTGGGTGGTCAACTGTAGTGCCGTTGTGTGAAAAATTGAACTTTACATATATGAACCCGGCCTCTGCAAATTTATCGGCTACCATATCAAAAGGCCCCCAATCTTTAAAGCCCTTAAACCCGTGGCTGAAAATAACCACCGGTTTGGGCTGCCCGTCCTTTTTATAGTAAACATCTACCAGAAATGGCCGTCCATGCCTACTTTGTAGAATAAGGTTTCGCTCCCTGCTGATCATACCACGAACATAGTAAATGATTACACAGATAAATACAATTCATTGTATCGATTACTCTGATAAATGCACTTTTGATTAACCAGATTAAAGACAATGCCAGCCGCCAGTTAAGCGCTTAAATGCATTTGATTAGGCCGATTTTCTATACAATTTTCATTTAAGGTTTACATTCGCGGTAGATGTCGTTGAACCTGGACGAAATAAAGAAACCGATTGCCAGAGAACTGGATGAG
>DATGXP010000836.1:0-1950 GCA_035298845.1 Chitinophagales bacterium | reverse complement strand
ATTAAGGGGCCGCTTACCACACCTGTAGGTGGTGGTATCCGCTCGCTTAACGTAGCACTGCGCCAGATACTTGATTTATATGTATGTCTGCGCCCTGTGCGTTACTATGCCGGCACCCCATCGCCGGTTAAGGCGCCTGAGAAAGTGAGCATGGTTATTTTCCGCGAAAACACAGAGGATATTTATGCTGGTATAGACTACGCCGGCGGTAGCGAAGCTGCCAATGAGATACTGAAATTTTTGAAGAGAAAATTTGAGAAAGATTTTGGTAAAATACGTTTTAGCGATAAGAAGAAAGGCAAGGAATATTTAAAAGCTGCCCGCCTGAAAGATACTGACCCTGAAACCTGTGTGGGTATTGGTATCAAGCCAGTATCTAAAATCGGTTCTCAGCGTTTGGTTCGCGCGGCAATATTATATGCTGTAGAAAACAAACAAAAATCGGTTACGCTGGTGCACAAGGGTAACATTATGAAGTTTACCGAAGGCGCTTTCCGCGACTGGGGTTATGCTGTGGCCGAAACTGAATTTGCCGACTCTACTTATACCTGGAATACCTGGGAAAAGACCAAAAAAGAGAAAGGCGAAACAGCTGCTAACGATGAAATGAAAGCAGCGCAGGCAGCAGGTAAGGTGATAGTGAAAGATTCTATTGCCGATATTACCCTGCAGCAGGTGTTAACCCGCCCAGAGGATTTTGATGTAATAGCTACATTGAACCTGAACGGCGATTACCTGAGCGATGCATTGGCAGCGCAGGTAGGCGGTATAGGCATTGCACCGGGAGCAAACATTAACTATGTAACCGGCCACGCTATATTTGAAGCTACACACGGAACTGCACCTAAATATGCAGGCCTGGATAAAGTAAACCCGGGTTCGGTAATCCTTTCAGGAGCTATGATGTTTGAGTACCTTGGCTGGACAAAGGCGGCTGAGCTGATTCACAAAGGCCTGGAAGGAGCGATAAACAACAAGCGTGTAACTTATGACTTTGCCCGCCTGATGGATGGTGCAACAGAAATTAAGTGCAGCCAGTTTGCCGATGAGATAATCAAGAACTTCTAAGAAGGTCGGAAGACCGATGTCCGAAGTCGGAAGTAAATACAGAAGCCCCGGGTCGAAAGATTCGGGGCTTTTTTGTTGGCTCTCGCAGAACACACGGAACGCACAGAAGAATACAGCCTTTTTTGCCGGACTATTAACACTTGACGAGGAGCTGTTTTTAGATTAACTTAGATAAAACCGTTTTTGTAAATTCGCGGTGCATTTTATGAACTACCCCAAACCAATTGCTATGAATAAGTTTAGATTTTTGTCGCTGGTGGCTGTTGCAATACTGTCCCTCACCTCTTGCAAAAAAGAACTGGCTGAGAATATACAAAGCGCACAAGACAATGCGGCTATAGAAACGGAATATGCGCAGATATATGATGTAGTGGCCGACTATGCCAGCACCGACCAACGCACCGGCAAAACGGATGATATGATACTGCCCAGCGGTGCTGTGGTAACTTTTGCAGATACTACCTTTACTGATGGCGATGGTATTGAATTTACCATTGACTATGGCCCGTTGGACCATGGCACCAATTACAAAGGTATAGCCTGTGGTGATGGCCGCTACCGTGCGGGTAAAATACATGTGGGTATGAATAATCGCTGGAATAATTTTCCTGTAACGCTGAATGTAACTATCTCTACTGCGGACGATTACTATGTGGGCAATGGCACTAAAATGTATAAGCTATCGGGCAACAAAACCATACAACGCGATAATGCTACCAGCTACCGTGTAGTTGTTACCAATGCTACCTTGCAGCGTGATAACGGCACTATAAGCTGGGATAGCGACCGGAGCATTACCCGCACCTACGATGCCGGCCCGGGCTGGTATAACGATGTGTATGAACTGAGCGGAAGCGCATCGGGTACTAATGTAAATGGCGG